>NZ_SCOL01000005.1 GCF_005503015.1 Bacillus sp. E(2018)
TTGTGGTGATTTTAATAGTACACCCAATCTATCAAGTATCTATAATTTTTTAGTTGGTGAACTCTCTATCGAATCATATGATACAAGTTGGATAGATCTAGCTCAGTCGGAGAGATCCCCAACCTTGGACTTTACATGTAATAGCTGGTTGTTGAATAGAGAGAACTTAAACCATATAAGAGTCCCCGTAAGGTATGATTGGATATTATTGAGATCATGCTATCCAAAGAAAGAACCAAAGCTCCTAAACATAGAACTGTTTGCAAACGTAGTATCGCCAACACAACAAGTTCATCCTAGTGATCATTATGGAGTAGTAGTGGATTTGAGTTTGTATAGTTCACAAAGATAAGGATAAACCACAACACCGCTTCAATTTTTACCTCAACCGAATTACGATAATTCAAGTAGATTTAGTGTTTTTACATAGAATTTAGAACTCATGTTAGGAGTTGATCAACTTGAATATTGCTCAGATTAAACGTGCATTATTTAGACAAGCCACAATCTTTCAAACAGGTGGGTTCAGACCAACGGAAGAATTAGGAGAGAGTTGGGTCGGTAAAGTCTTGTGGGGTAGACAAGAAGAAGCTATTCCATCGAATTTTGATCCTATCTTTACATTATTTTTATCTACATTACCCTACGTTCCAAAAGAATTGACCAACTATCAGTTAATAACCATCTATATGGATTTTGATGTATTTAATCATCTGAATCGTGATAATCTAGCTCCTTATTTTAAGGTAATGTGTTATGCGAATTTAGATGAGCTAGAGAAAGTAAACAAGCAATCTACTAAGATGAAAGCTTTTCCACTATCCCCAATGTATATTGATAACGATACACCTGCTTGGGAAGATTCTTGTAGTTTTCAATCAGATATTGAAGAAGCTATATTGCAACTTGAAAGTGAAGAGGGTGTGGAATATTACGATGATATAGTGGAAAAGGTTTACCCGACACATAAAGTGGGTGGATATCCATCATTTACTCAAGGTGGGGTATCCTTTGGAGAAGAATATCCTTTCGTATTTCAAATAAGTTCCGATGAAAAGGCTCAGTTCAACATAGTAGATAGTGGTAGTTTTTATTTCTTCTACAATCAAGATAAACAGGAATGGATTGTTCATTGTGATTTTTATTAAAATCATGTTATTAAAAATAGACCCTTTCAATCCTGGGTCTAGGGTTAATTAGGATCACCAATAAACTAGCATCATTAAACGGGGGATATAAAGAAAGTGGTAGAACACGATCAAAGGTTAATCTCATATGTAGAAGAAATAATGAAGCTTAATCATAGTAGTGCTGCAGCAATAGTTGTATTAAAGGATAACGAGATTATATTAGAGCATTATGCTGGATATCATTCTAATTCGGTAGGTTCAAAACCAATTAGAGAAACCTCTGAGTTTAATGTAGCATCTGCAAGAAAAAGTTATTTAGGATTAGCGGTAGCTTATGCTTTATATGAAGATAAGATTAAGAGTCTTGATGACTATGCAAGTGATTACTTTGATGAATACGATAAGGAATTGCTTGCAAACACGACGATCAGACATCTAGTTACCCATTCTCATGGATTACATCAGAAAGAGGATGGAACTCTCTTTAGAGAGTTTGAGCCAGGCCAAGGGTGGGCATACAGAGGAATTAATGTATTGATGATGACAGAATTAATACAAAAGCTTTATGGCAAGAGTTTTCCCGAATTGTTAAAAGAAAGAGTATTTCTTCCATTAGGTTTTAAAGAAACTGCTTGGTATACAGATTCTAATGAAAAACTGGTACAAGTGATTGATAACCCGAACGAAGTGGCATCATTTAAATTAGGAGATACAGGTGATGGAAGGGACTCAAACCTGCATACCACAGCCCGTGAATTTGCCTTGTGGGGTAACCTTCATTTGAATGATGGATTTATAAACGGCAAACAAATCGTACCAAAAGAAGTTATACGGTTAGCTACCCAAGTACAGAACCCAATTTACAAAGATAAAGATACACCACAAAACGGATTGTTTTGGTACGTACAAGACACACCATCTCGTCAAAGTGAAATAGGAGAGAGAGTACCAAGAGGTTCTTATCAAATATTAGGTATAACGGGACCGACACTACTTGTAATTCCTGAATATAATCTAGTCGTGGCTAAAATGTATAATAAGAGGTATAACTACGGTGGAGACAACTACCTTCATTATCTAAGAGAGTTCAGTAATATAGTAGCAGGTATTTTTAAATAAAATTCGTTATGTAATGGACTATATATTTTTATTCAACATCAAGTGCATTAGTTAAAGATCCACAGAGCTGTTCATGCAGCTCTATCTTATTGAACAAACGTAGCGTCTATTACTTATTTAAATCATCTAGATGACAAGTGGGAATGTTCTTTGTATAACTGTACGCAGCATTTAGCTCTTATTTCTAAACAGTAGGTATATCATCTAATGTTTCTTGTATTCTAGGAAAAAGTAAAAAGCACTGTTATACACAATGCTGTTTACTGATTTTTCCTATACTGAAGCGGTGTACAGCCTACCAAACTTACAAAGTTTCGGTGGAATTGACTTGGATTGTTGAATCCTACTTCATAACTGATGACCCAAAGAGAGCGGTTGGTGTTGGTAAGGAGTTCTTTACTTCGCTCGATTCTTGTTCGTATTACATATTGATGAGGAGATAGATTGGTGTAGTTCTTAAAGCTCCTCATAAAGTGATACTTACTTTGGTTCGCAATGGCAGCCAGTGTATCTACATTCATTGCTTCATGATAGTTGGTATGTATAAAATCCAGTACATGTAAGATCGAATGATCACACATACGGAGTGAATGATGTTTATGTTCATCTGAATGACTTCCTCTAAATATTGATGTGAAAAATTGAAAGGCCTCGTTCTCTATATTCTGTCTAACAGTGTCTTCTTGATTGTGAAAAAGATACTGGTCAAACCAGTGTTTTACCTGCTTTTTAATTGCTGTCGACGAGATCGTCTGTTGCTCATTGAATGAGATCTCTTCATTAGAATCTTCGTTATACCATACGTTTAATGACTCTCGGTCTAGTCCGATCAAGAACATAGAAGAAGGAACATCAAATTGATGAGCATGACGAGAGTGAGGATTCGTTATTAGTGCGTCTCCTTCATGTAAAGTTAACGTTTTTTGATTGAGGTCTGTAATCATTTTCCCTGTAAGCGGCACAGAAATCTGATAAACATCATCATGAGAATGAGGAGTGTCTCCCCAATGCGAGCCTTCGATATATAGTACCTTAATATGATCAAGCTTCAGATGAAATCCCAACGACTCCACATCCTTCCAACCTCTATATTATCAAAAGTTGCGGTGTAATTGAGCAGGAAATGCAATGAATGTCGTTTCACTTCTACCCATAATAAAAAGTAGACAGAGGAGGGGTTCATATGAGTTTTAAGTCAAGGTGTTACCTTGTATACGGTTTTGCGCCAGTAGGAACTAGAGCGATCGAAGCCAATGCTTCTTTAAACAACTGGATCGGTAATAAAGAATTAGGGAAAATTATCTACCACGAACATTTTGCAACCAAGCCACTTGGTGGTTTCGCGGTATTTGAAGTGAATGAACAGAGTGAACTCGACGCACTTCGTAGTGAGCCGCTAACTGAAGCTTCGCACCTGTACGGATGGACGTTAAGTTATCATCCCCTTACACACAGCACGAATACGGACAAGTTTATCTATCAAACACAATACACGTTGTCATCCTACCGGGATGTGAAGATGAATTATCAGTTAGAGAGTGAATAGGAAAGAAAAGACCCGAGCATGTTGTGAGTCGCAACATGCTCGGGTCTTCGTTATGTTCTTTAGTTGTTCCTCAAAGAAATTCCCCATGATATTGCGGTAGACAACAAGGGTACGGTTTATGTAGCAGAACTTTTAAATAAACGTCTGCAAGCTTTATAAGTTTTAGTAATCATATAATTTATATGATAATACATTGTCAACAACAACATTAACATATATGTATATATATTTTAGGTTTTTATCCTTTATATGTTAGGCTAACCAGTTGTGTTTGGTTAGCTTTTTTGTGTATAACTTCTTAATATGATGAACCCTACTACTACTCGTCTAATAAGATGCAGCTCTTAATACTCTCGAAGAACATGGAAATTACAGGTAAAATATGGTATGTTTTAAGTGTTTGGAATCTAATTATGTTTATAAGAGGCGGTTTTTACAATGATAATTTCTTAATAATAGGGATGAAGTCTAATTGTTCAGGCGCATTCCTAATCTATTAGAAGTACCAAAACAGTAAAAAATTCAGGAGGAATGGCTATGAACGTGAGTTTAGAAAAGAACATAAGAGAAGTAATAAATCAAATTGATTTTTCAGGTGTTGTATATATTGAAGAGAACGGAGAAGGTATATTTGAAAATGCATGGAATTTTGCTAATCGCTCTGATCAAATAGAAAACAAGGTTCATACACGCTTTGGAATAGCATCTGGATGTAAACTGTTTACGGCAGTTGCCGTTTCTCAACTTGTAGAAAAAGGAATCATTTCATTTGATACGAGTTTAGTAGATTTCCTTGACATACCTTTTAAACATATAAGTCCAGAAGTGACTGTCCATCATTTACTCACACACACTTCAGGCATACCTGATTATTTTGACGAGGAATTAATGGATGATTTTGAAGAACTGTGGGTTAGAAACCCCATGTATCACATAAGAAAGTTAGAAGATTTTCTACCTTTGTTTCAAGATCAGCCTATGAAAAATAAAGTAGGAGATTCTTTTTCCTATAATAACGCAGGTTTTATTCTACTCGGGTTGATAGTGGAAAAGGCGAGTGGACTTCCATTCTCTGACTATGTTCAAAAAAACATCTTTGATAAAGCTAATATGACAGATTCAGGTTATTTTTCATTTGATTCACTCCCTACAAATACGGCAACAGGGTATATTGAAAACTCTGATGGAACATGGAGGACTAACATATATTCATTACCTGTAAAAGGGGGAGCTGATGGTGGCGCATTTGTGACCGCTTATGATATGTCCAAGTTCTGGCGAGCACTAATCGGTTACCAACTATTAAACGAAAGTAATACAAAGCAGCTTTTAACACCGCATATACAAGTCAATGAGACGGGCTTTTATGGTTATGGTATTTGGATCAAGAAAGATATAGAGAATATCATTAAATATCATGTAATGGGTTATGATCCAGGTGTAAGCTTACATTCCGCACACTATCCGGATTTATCGATTAATGTGGTCATCTGTTCAAATAAGTCAGATGGTGCGTTCGATATTATGAAAGTGATCGAAGAAGAAGTAACCAACAAAATGGCGGTGAAAAAATAGAGCTGTTAAATGAAAGTAAATATAAAGTGGGTAGCTAATTTTTCTTTCCATAGCTTTGGGCATGAGTAGGGGTATAACTTACTCATGCCCTTTTAATCTATATTAAAGTAGGTACGAAGAACAAAAATTAAACACATGTTTAAACCGAGTTTCACTTTGCAATAGTAATTTTCTTTTTAATTCTATTACAAACATACCTTATAATATCGATAGGTAGATTACTTAAGAGAAGGTTGGTTTATTCACCCTCCTAGTAATCTAAAATTACCTGAGAATCGGAGGTACCTAATGAATTTTATTGGACAGAATAATAAGTGGATCTCTAAGCCTAATAAATTTGAGATTCATGATAACCATATATCCATTACAACAGAGCCGCATACGGATTTATGGCAACGAACGTATTATGGTTTTCAAAATGATAATGCTCCTGCCTTACTTTTACCTGTTGAAGACAAGTATTTTACATTCACCGTACGTACTGATTTTAATTCTAAAAGACGTTTTGACCAATGTGGCGTTATTATCTATCAATCAAGTGATAACTGGTTTAAAGCATCTATTGAATATGAGAATGAAGATTTTCAACGGCTTGGTAGTGTTGTTACAAACAATGGGTATTCGGACTGGGCAACCACTGATATTCCTGCAAAACAAAAACACATGTATTATAGATTAAGCCGCCGTGAGAGTGATTTTTGCATCGAGTGTTCCTATGACGGTATACACTATAACCAAATGCGAATTTTTCATCTGTTCTCTGCAGATCACACTGTAAATGTTGGGATTTATGCGTGTAGCCCTGAACAATCTAGCTTTACAGCTGAATTTTCAGAGCTGAAAATATCGGAGTGTTTATGGAAAAAGCATGAATAGCAAAGCAAACCAAACCATTTTATAAGAGTCCTGGGCCATTGCCTGGGACTCTTCGTCATTGATTTATATATTGTTGTTAATGTAAACCCGATGTAAATAAAGAGCTTAAATCGTATGTTTGTTTGAGTATACTGATAAAAAATCACCAATTGATAAAAAATACGATAAAAAAGTCTAAAGATATTACTTTAGACTTTGTTGCTTTTATTTAAAGTATTTTACACGATCTTCGATCGGTTTAAACTCTTTTTCTCCTGGTTGTGAAGTGGGTTTCCCAAATGGCATTTGTGCGATCAACTTCCAATTAGAGGGGATGTGCCATTCGTTTTTAACTTCTTCATCGATTAAAGGATTATAGTGTTGTAGAGATGCTCCTAAGCCTTCAGCTTCGAGTCCAGCCCAAACGACTAACTGATGCATTCCTGATGATTGTTGAGACCAAACAGGAAAGTTATCAGCATATAATGGGAACTGTTCTTGAAGAGATTTAACACCTGCTTCATCTTCAAAAAACAACACCGTTCCAAATCCAGCTTGAAAGGACTTCAACTTTTGGCGCGTTCCTTCAAAATTCTCTTCAGGAACGATCTTTTTTAACGTTTCCGTAGTGATATTCCACAGTTTATCATGAGCGTCTCCCGTCAAAACGACAATGCGAGCCGTTTGTGAGTTAAAAGCAGAAGGAGTGTGTTTTACTGCAAATTCAACGATTTCCTTTACTTTTTCTTCAGACACACCAACGTCTTTTGAGATACCATAGTACGAACGTCTTTCTTTTAGTGCTTGATAAAAATCAACAGTCAAAGTGATTACCTCCTATTGAAAGGTTCAGATTTTTTCTAACATTTATTTAATTATAGAAAAGTGTTAATTAGATTGTCAAATTAAAGCAACTTATAAAAAATTAGTGGGAGGCAAAGAAATTGCCTATGCTTTTAATCATTAATTCCTTATTTGATTATCAACATTTCTGTATGTTTTTAATCTAAAAAAAGAGATTTTGCATATGGCTTATCTAATTTTTAATTTAGACGTGTAATTCCATTAATAAGAACCGTCTGGAAACCGTTTTATCTACAATAGAAGCACATGGGTTAAATCCTATTAATTGGGAATAGTAAACACCTATTTAAAGATATCTAACATTCATTGCTGATAATCGATTGATTCTTATTTTTCTTTATTAGCTAGCCCATGCCTTTCAGTTTCTTTCCATACTATCGTAATGGCTAGACCTAGCAGAATGACAATCGTACTGAAATAGTAAGGATAATTCATATTCACATCAAACAAGATACCACCCACGATAGGGCTAAATACGTTGGCCAAGGAAGTAAAGAAAGAATTCATCCCTCCAACAAAACCTTGTTCGTTTCCTGCGATGCGTGACAAGTATGTGGTTACGGCCGGCCGGATAAGATCCGCACCTATAAACACCACAAATGTGACGGCCATCACCGTCCAGTAAGAGCTCACCAATGTCATAGAAAAAATAAGAATCGCAGATAATACCAATGACCAACGGATGATATTGATCTCACCGAGGTGTTTTACTAATGGTTCGAATAGGACAATCTGAACGATTGCACCGATAATGGCACCGCCAGTAATCGATATGGCAATATCCAAGGGACTAAACGCAAATTTTTGATCGACGTATAAACTAAAGAAAGACTCAAATGCGGATAACCCAAAGGTAGATACAAAAATGACGGTAAAAGCAATAAAGAACATAGGCATGAATATCTTCCTCAATCCGCTTTTTTCCTCTCCAAACCCCTTATGTGCTAGTTGCGTATCTTCGTCAGGAGAGTCAGGTTCCTTTAGCAACAGAACAGATAGTATGGCAGCAATCAATCCAAGCGCAGAAGCTGAATAAAAGGGCACTCTAGTGCCGATTTCGGCCAAGAAGCCACCAACACCTGGCCCAATAATCAGTCCTGTGGTAATAGCGGCTGACATATACCCTAATACCTTTGGTCTAGTTTCAATCGTTGTAATATCTGCAAGGAACGCTGTCACTGCAGGCATAATAAAGGCGCCACTAACACCGCCTAAAATACGGGATAGAAATAATAACTCAACTGTTTTTCCCATACCAAATAAAAATTCAGAGGCACTGAAGATAAAAAGTCCTACGACTATCATGATTTTACGGCCAAATACATCAGCAGCCTTCCCGGCAAATGGTGAAATCATTAATTGGGTAAGGGCGAAAGCTGCGGTTAAATAGCCAACGACAGTACCACTGATCTTTAACTCATTCATAATGCTAGGTAACACCGGAATTACTAAACCAATTCCTAAAAAAACAATGAACATGTTGATAAGTAAAAGGGAAAGCGTACTTCTTTTTATCTTACTCATATATAAACCTCCATTTGTCTGCTACGACATATAGCTTGATGTACATCTTGGCTATTTGATCTATGGTAGAGTATGAAGTATGGAGTTAGTCTATAGTCAAGAGGTGTTGTAAAAATGGAGCGAAGGAATACAAAAACTTTCACTACAGGAGAATTTGCGAGCTACGTGGGAGTGAAGAAAGATACATTATTTTATTACGATAAAATTAATCTCTTTAAACCTGCAGGAAAACTTCTAAATGGTTACCGCTATTATACCTACGATCAACTTAAAGGATTCTCCACCCTCCACACCCTCCGAAAATTGGGCTTGTCTATTGAGGAATTAAAAGAATATATAAGTTCAGAAGATAAATATAAATTGGTACAAATGGCAAAACAACAAACCCTTACAGTAGAAAAAGAGATTGAAAAATTGCTTCAGATTCAACGTTTTTTTCAACAGATTCTCTCAACAGAAGAAGAACTAAAACATATAAATGTGGGGGAAGTTTATATTCAACAAGTGGAGAAGAAGTATATTCATCTAAGCAGTACATCTGTGAATACGGGCATGAATACTGTAGAAGAATGGTCAGATCAATATAAGCGCTTTGGAGAGCAACTTAGTTTGCAGATACCCGTTCCTATAGGATCTTTACTAACAAAGGATACCTTGATTCAAGAGAGGTTTGAGAGGGTTGATACTTTATTTTCTTATAGTGAATCGGAAACGGAACACTCGCGGCCAGAAGGGCTCTATGCTATTTATTATCACAAAGGTCCTTATAGAAATATTGAATCATCCTATCGATATGTAACGAGTTTTATTAAATCAGAAGGCTATTCTATTGTAGGACATGCTTATGAAGAATACGTATACGATTTACTAAGAACTAATAACGAAGAAGAATATCTTACTAAAATTAGCATAAAAGTGAAGAGACATTGAAGGATGATTTTAGGGGCAGACAATAAACAACTATTCCTATAGCATCAAATAAGAGTATTTAATAATTAATACTTATTTGTGAGATTTCCATTTTATCAAGGCCATTTTTATAGTGAGTACAAGCCAAGTTTATAATGACACCATATTATATTGGAGAGAAGTTAATTCTCTAACGGAAATAAAGTGGGGTGTCTAATTATGGGAAGTTTTTTAAGTCTATTAAACGGACTATTGGCAGACAAAAAAGCACGTAAGAGCAAAAAGAATAAAAAAAGAATCGGTTAAATATCGAATGCCTAACCCTCGCTGAGTTAGGCATTTTTATATCGTATGATTAACGTTAAAAAATACATAAAGGGGCTAAGGGATTACTGAGTATCTAGACCGGTTAACTTGGGAAAATCATAAAGGTTAAGGGTGCTTTAATACTATGAACCCAAGACTATTTTCCCAATAACGAAATGATTTTATAGATGATACAATCAATATACACCATTTTTATGGTAGTTTATTCACAGATTGGACATTCATAATGAAAAAGAGTGTTTTATTATATGTATACCCGGATTTTAAAGAATTTGAAGTGACCGTTACTCTATCTGTCTTAAGAAAAAGGTTCGATCTTCATACGTTTTCTAGTGGTACGGGTCAGGTGAAATCCGCTTGTGGCTTGATCATACAACCCACTATAAAAATGAAAAACATCAGACCTTGGGAGTATGAGATGTTGATTCTTCCTGGTGGAAATTTCTTAGGACCTTTGAGTCCTTACTTTGTAAAGCTATTGAAAGATTTTAATAGTGAGCAGATACGAATCGCAGCGATAGGTGAAGGGGTTTCACTATTAAGTCGTGCAGGGTTATTAGAGGGACGAATGTACACGACTTCATCATCTTCTGCGCCTTATCCAGAAGGAAGTTTTGCTAATAGATTAGTAGTAGAGGATAAGAACTTTATAACCGCAAAAGCCAACGCGTTCTTAGATCTTGGATTATTGATAGGAAAGAGAATGAATTGCATAGAAAACGTCGAAGAGTATAACTTTTATAAAGGAATTCGGTGAAACTTAAAACACTTCTTATTTAGGAGTGTCTTTTTTATCTCTTTGTAAAGGTCATTTAGTCTATACTTTTCATTCCGTGACTTTTGATTAGGATGACTCATTCACTGCTGTAGTGAAATGAAGTATGATTATTTTCAGAAATTACGGGGGTGTCATCTTGGTTATATTCACAAAAAAGACCTACGAGAATAAGAAAGGTTATCTTTACATACCGGTTATCTGGAGAGAAGAGTTTAACATACATAGTGGTCTAAAGATTGGGATCGATTGTTACCAGAATTCTATTCTTGTTATCGATAAGACTTTAACTAGAGAATACAAACAGATCATCTCTAACAAAGGATATCTTACCATCCCATACAAGTTGAGGCAGAGGTTGTCCTGTAATACCTTTCTAATCATTATTGAACAAAAAGATGAACGAATTATTTTGGCGCCTACATAATAAATTTTATTAAAATTTAAGAGTATATTAAAAAGAACAGGGCTTGTTCTACATCTAACTAGCCCTGTTCTTTTTGTTCCCTTAGAATTTTCTCGTGAATAAACTCGGGTACTCCTGCACAAAGCCAAGCTGATCCACAATAACTGGAGACTCGAAAGTGGCACTTCTATAGTGGAAGGTTCTTTTGTTTTCCTCTTCGTTCTTCAGTGTATACATCTGTTTTACTTTCTTAACGGAAAGATCTTGAGCGGAGATATAGACCATCTCAAACAGTTTAGGTTCATCCATCATCCACTTTAAGCGATTGATTGGTAGTGAATTTGTAAAAGGGGTACATGAGATATCAACATCCAACGCTCCGTTAAGCATATGTAACTCATCCCCATCATCATTAAACCAACGTCCATCTCCAGCTGTTGAGAGGGATAGTGTCTTACCAAGAGCGTGGTTCAAGATGTATAAATGTTTGACCACCCAATTTTTATTTAAAAGAATTCTGTAAAGAACTCTTTGTGGAACATCATTTTCCATAAAAAGAACGGTACTTTCAACTTGGATGGTTTGATTCTGATAGGATAACTCGAGATATTCAGACCCTGTTGTTTGTTGTTTTTCCCAAAACATTATCTGCTTTGACATATGTAGCGCCTCCAATAATAGTTTATAGATTGATGGTGACAAATGAGTTGTATATTTTATCCATTCAAGGAGCTCAGTAGTATCCATTTTTGGACATTGGAAAAAAGCTTTTAATGTTGGAAGTAAAGCCAAAGAAAGAGATTTGGTTTTTCAAAGAATGAAAGATGAAGGCATCTCAACATTATTGCAGGTTCTTCTTAATAATCTAGCTTAATTTCAGTTGGTATTTCTGAAAAGATGAAGTGTGTGACCGTATGAGCGATAGGGTTAGTAGAATCAATAAATTCTTCTGCTTTTTGAAAGCTTTCAAACTGCATTTTAAGCATAAAACAAGCATTGCCTGCCACACGATAGCAAAAATCTACATTTGGTAGATTCTCTATATGTTTTTTGAATGCTTGATAATCTCCGTTCTTGATTGTAGCCTCAATGATACATTGAATGGGCTGTCCAATTTTTTGATAGTCCACCTCTACCGTATATTTCTTTATAACGCCAAAGGACTCCATCTGTCGAACCCTTTCTGTAACAGAGGGGGAAGACAAGTTGATCCTTCTTCCGAGTTCACTCATCGATAAACGACTATTTCTTGTTAATTCCTCTATGATTTTTTTATCTACAGCGTCCATTTTCATATTTAAAGAATTCCTCCCAATTTACATTAAATTCAGAACAAAATAGATTAAAAAGGGTTTCGTATTTAATGGGTTTTATAAATATAGAACGGTATCATTAAGTTTATAAGGAGGGAGTAAGAATGACAAGAATAAAAGAAGCTACACTCGGTGATACTCCATTTCAAAGACTCTTAGGGCACAATGAAGGCATTCTAATGAGTTGGACTGAGTTAGGAGACACATTAGATGCGGATAGTAGACTATCAGCTGTTCTAAAAGAACAGGTCAGAAGAACACTGGCACAAGAAAACGGCTGTGAGTATTGTAGAGCAAAAGGAAAACCAGATCCTGATACTTTTGATGAGAAGATCTCGGTTGCGGTTGGCTTTGCGGAAGTGTTTAACAAACAAAAGGGGAACATACCCGATTCTATATTTGATGTACTTTCACAACATTTCACGGATGAAGAAATCAGTGAACTTTGTGCGTACATCTCATTTGCAACAGCATCTCAATATTTTGGCGCGCTTATGAAACTACAGGCATAGTGAACATAAAAAAAGAACACGAGTCGAATCTCGAGTTCTTTTTTTAGCACTTAAATCTTAAATTTACCGATCAGTTGTTGAAGTTCTTCTGCTACTCCTGTAAGTGATGTTGCTGCACCTTTCACTTCTTCCATCGAGGCTAGTTGTTCATGTGATGCGGCTGCGATTTCAGTTGTGTTATTTGAAGTGATATTCGCTGCATGTGCAATTCCGCTTACGGCGTCATGAACACTCTCAAACCCTGAACTTAACTCTTCGGTCGTAGCGGCGATCTCTTGGATCTGAGATGACACTTGGTCAATATATCGTGTGATTTCTAAAATCTCTGTTGCTGCCGTCTTAGAAATTCCGATACCAGACGTTACATCGGTTTTCACATTACTTATCGTTTCTACCGTGTTCGTCGTATCCGTGATAATCTTATTAACCACCGTTCGGATCTGATTCGCAGACTGATTGGACCTTTCCGCTAAAATTCTTACCTCATCTGCTACAACCGCGAACCCTCTTCCGTGTTCACCAGCTCGAGCGGCCTCAATAGCTGCGTTTAGAGCAAGTAGGTTGGTCTGTTCAGCGATCTCATTGATCAGTGAGGTGATGGTATTGATCTCTCCAATCTCTTTTTGAAGATGATCAAATCCGATCCTCGTTACTTCTACAGACTCTTGAATCGTCGTCATCTGATCAACAACATGGTTCACTGATTTCTCTCCATTTTCAGCTTTATCTTTCATGGAAACAGCGATATCAGCTACGTTGGATGAGTTCTCTGTGATGGTTTGTATAGCTGTTAAAGACTCACTGACTGACTGAAGGCTGGTCGTTGTCATAGTGGACTGATCAGCTGCACTTGTCGCGATTGTTTGCATGGAACTTGAAATGAGTTCGGAAGTGACTTTTGTCTCTTCAGCACTCGCAGAGAATTCTTCTGAAGAACTCGCTACTTGAAGAGACGACTCTCTGATCTGACTAAAGAGTGTTCGGAGCGTAGACATGAAACGGTTAAACGAAATCCCGAGTTCTCCGAACTCATCTTTATTCTTTATATGGATAGTCTTTGTAAGATCGCCTTCACCTTCAGCGATTTCTTTCATCTGTTGGTTGATCAGTTTTAACGGTCTTAAAATAGAGGCTAAAAGCATAATAGAAAGAACAATACCTACTAAAGACGCCCCGGCTGTTACGCTCAATATCATGACTCTGTTTAGATTTGCACGCTGTTGAATATCAGTTTTTAATCTATCTACGTCTTTATTTAATGTTTCTACTAATTCGTTTACCGCAGGATCGAGTACTTCTTTACGTAAACTTCGCTCTTCGCCAAAATGAAGTTCACTCGCTTTTTTTGGATCACTTTGTTGAAGCGTGATTACGGTCTGATTCGTTTCCCAATACAATACGAAGCTTTCTTCGATTTGTTTTAGTTTCTCTGTTTCTTCTTTAGAAGGATTCAGTGTTTTTAAGTATTGAAAGTTTTCTTCTATCTCTTTTGCTTTTTCGCTCATACTCTCAGCGAAACTTTCATCTTTAGTAATCAACAATCCTCTTTCATCGTTTGATATCCCGGCAAGACGGTATTGTACATTCATAATAGTTTTTTGTATCTCCATCATGTTTTTCAGCTTATCACTTTTTTCGGTGAAAGAGCTTAGGACTATCACTGAATAGATACCTACGGTACAGATGAAAAATACCAGTAAACTAATGATAATAGGAAGCTTCCATTTGATTTTCACAATTCAACATCCTTCTGTTTAAATTAATTATGCATAGAATATATCGGCAGAGACGATTGAACTTTCACTAGGATTAGAAGTCAGCAAGAAAGGTTAAGCATTCAAAACTTAGTCCCGCTATGATGAAGTTACATACAAAAAGGTGGGATCAAAGATGAGATTTCAAGAAGTGGTAAAGAAAGCATTTGTAATAGTCGGGTACAGTTCGGTAGGAAAATGGGATGGTGAGTTGGTCTATACGATACCAAGTTTGTGGAAGAGAGCTGCATCATTTATTGGAGAAGAGGGAGTGGATAAAATAGTAGGAGTTTGTTTATCACCTAGAAGTAACCAATACTTCTACACCTGTGGGATTGAGATCGATAGTGTTGACTTTCGTAAAGTGAAGGAAGATATGACCCTCCATACGTTTCCAGAGCACAAGTATGTGGTGTTTACTCACAGAGGACAGGCTAAAAATATCAAGGCTACCTATGAAAAAATCTGGAGCGTGATAGGAATGGATATAGCATTAAAGCAGGTATGCCTGAGATAGAGGTTGTTCGTACTGATCTATTCGGTAAGGAAGAATGTGATGGCTATGAGATGGAGATTTGGATACCTGTAGAGTAAGAAATTCATTTATGCCCATCATTCTTTGTAACTGTTTAAGAAAAATGTAACAGTGCAGGAAGAGGTATGTCGATTAAAAAGAGCATAATAACAATGTTGATAATATTATTAACATATATGATGTTGTATAGTTTGTTTTTAAAACAGTAATCTCACTTCATATGTCAAAATCAACTATTGGAGGTAAGTATGAAAAGTGTGAAAAAAACCCTCAACATACAAAAATTGATGGAGGATTATCAGGTAGCGGGATTAAGCATTGCAGAAATTGAGGATAAAGGACAAGGAGGAATTTCCACTCTCCTTGTCCTATTTATATGATAGAGGTGAATGTAGTGTTGGTTTCGTATATGAGATATAACATGAAGTGGTTCCCTGCATATCTAATTTTAGCCATGATATTGATTGGTGGAATCATTCTAACAGGAGATAGAGAAACCTTTTTTGAAGACATGAGTTTTGAAATCGCTCAAATATTCTTCCTACTTTTAGATTCCCTTACCATATGTATTGATAGTTCTCTTGATGACTCCTTTTGTTTTCAGATAAGTAGGTTAATACATATTTTAATTATAATTACGTTATTAACAACATAAATGACATATACAATAATGTATATGTCATTATAAGAGTAGAAAATTATATAAAAAGCCTCCTAAAGAAATTTTATCTTTAGGAGATTTTTTTTAAACCTTTTAGTACGTACATACGTCTTATAGTTAGAACTACCTTGGAGGTACTCAAATGGAAAATCCAAACTTATGGGGGTCGTATAGTTACCACTCTAAAGAAGACTTAATATCTGAGTTGATGCGTGAATACGGTACGGATGTTTTACGATTAGCTTTTAGTTATGTGAAAAACTGGACTCAAGCGGAAGATATTGCTCAGTTGACCTTTATTAAATGCTATGATCATTTACATCAATTTAAAGGTCGGAATATGAAAAGTTGGTTATTAAAAATAACTTCTAATAGCTGCAAGGACTATCTCAGGAGTTGGCATTATAGGCATACTGTTATCTCGGATAAAATTAAAGATGTTCTAAAAGTGGATTCACCCGAACAAATCCTTCTTGAGAAAGATGACAATGAGCAACTAGCGCAAGTTGTTCTTCATTTACCTTTGAAGTATCGAGAGATCATCTACCTACATTATTTTGAAGGTATATCTTTAATCGATATCAGCGATATGCTGGAGTTAAACATAAATACTGTTAAGAGTAGGCATAAGCGTGCTAAGGAATTGTTTAAAAAGAAGTATCTTGAAAGGATGGATTAACATGGATAGAAACTTGAATAGAGTAAGAGAATCAATGCTTAAGAGTACATTTGCGGATAAAAAGTTCTCTCCAAGGTTACACAATGCAGTAATGGATTCTATCTTGAACTCGGAGCGAAATACAAAAAGGCCATTTCTTCAGCTACAACAAGGCTATAAAGCTACTTTAAGTGTTGTAACTTGTTTGGTTATCCTGTTTGGCGGAGGCTATTATACGCTGACAGAAATTAATAAGGATCAACCCATGAATCAACCTTTGGTTTCTGGCCAGTTTAATGAATCACTACTAAAGGTCGATCAAGTGCTTGGGAACGAAAGAACCGTCTATCAACCCGTTTCAATGAACACGGCCAGTGAGGCTGCAGGTTTTGATTTTAAGTTGCCTCAATATTTACCACTCGTAGAAACTGAAACACCCGTTACTCTTACAAAATGGTTTGATGACGACAAGAAGATTTCATTAGATATTGTATATGTTCCAGACGATGGCCAAGAGGGGAAGTTACAACTAAACATATCCAATTTTCAAAACATCGCGACCTCCGTAATAAACAGTAAACAATACGATAAACAAGTCACCTTGGATAACAATAAAGAAGCTTATTTAACTATTAATCCTAATGTTGCTTTACTGAGCTGGATTGATGAGGGCATTGAATATGACATGAGTTATTATTCTTCGAGTGATGACAAGCAGGACCAGATAATAAAAATAGCTAATAAAATGCATTGAAATTGATAATTATTAACTTTTATGAGGAGGACATCTTATGAAGCTATTCAAATTTATTACGTTGCCTGTCTTAATCGCCTTATTACTGGTAGGCTGCTCATCTGATAAGAAGTCAGATATGGAAAAGTTTCTAGCACAAGATAAAGATAAGTACGCCCTTTTTGTAGTTGGAGAAGAATTAGATTTGCAAGAATTCGAAAGTGAGAACATAAGGAATATAGAATCCATATTTAATGCAAGTTCTTTAAAAAGGGCTAAAGACAATTATCCTTTCTTAGAACTAAAAAAGTCACCAACATTCATCGTATTTAACCATGAGGAAAAGGTATACTCGACTGATAATTTTAGTAATCTGATTGAGTATCTTAAAACCAATAAGGATGCGTCTTAAATCCAAGGAAAATCATAGAGTATAAAAAGGATCTTTAAAGATCCTTTTTTTCTATTACTTGTTATAAAAACTACCGATCACAGCACTAAATCCCGTAATAAACGCGATTCGTAATATCAATACAATGTATTCCATTGGTTCCTTGTACGTTGTGGTTGATGCTCCATTCCCCTCATATATTGTAGAAGAAATAGGTATGAAGATAATGGCTAAACCGAGACCAAGTATAAAGCCATAAAGAAAAAACATATTGATTCTCTTCGTATTCATCATAATCCCCATTACTTTTATAGTATTTTATGAAACACATTTTGAGTATCACAAATAGAGTTAATCCCTCTTCATCTTAATAGTGCGGACTTGGCGCTCTAACTCTTCTAATTTGTTTCTCAGTTCATTACGAGGTGTAAATATTCTTTTTCTAACGATAGAGAGAAACTCTATAATTATGATTATCCCTCCACCAATTGTTATTCCTAATTAAAACATTATATCGTACATGACAAACCCTATATGTAATTTTTTCCAATATCATAACACTAGGAATGATGAGTTTTCATCTTTTTTTACAAAAAATTATATCTCATTTTTCTCGAGAGAATTGCGTCTTTACATATTTAGAATGAGATAAACCCCATAGCTGGTTATAAGTATGTTGAGAGCAGTTAGTATTAGAATTGTAGAATTAGATACGAACTTTCTGAAATATTTAAATGTAAAATAAGTCACTAAGATTGAAAGAAAAGGACTATAAGCAATTACGGAGGTATATAGAAAAGCTCCGTATTCCATAGATGCTGGATATAGGAAAGAAATCCATACAAAGAACATCCACCAACTGATCAAGGATAAGATGATAACTATTATATGTTTCATCTACACTTTACTGTGGTTTAGGGATCAGACTTTTGAAGTAATCTTCTTTTGTTATCGAGTAATATAGACTCGTAACTTCTCTGCCATCTAAACGATTTAAGACAGTTTTCTTGTCAAATTGATAAGTGAACCCACACTTCTCGTTCACTCGTCTTGAATTGTGATTGTAGTCATAATGGCCGCACCATATAAGATCGAGGTCCAATTCTTCAAAACCATGTTTCAACAAGCTCTTCACCGCTTCGGGAACAATGCCCTCTCCCCAATAGACAGGATGTAACACATAACCGATCTCTTTTTGCTTTACATATGTAAGGTTCTCATACGGTGCTCTCTCATGAAGACCGATCCCACCAATCACTGTATCCGTCTCTTTTAAAACGATCGTATACGAATCGTTATCCTCTATAAACATCTGGATGATCTCTTTGCTTTCCTCTTCACTTTTATGAGGCTTCCATCCTGCGTTCGGACCTACACGTTCACTTTTGGCATATTCGTATAAATCTCCATTGTCCGAGATTCGCCATTCGCGAAGCAACAATCTTTCCGTCGTTATATGCTCCATTTTGTTTATCCCCCTTTATATATTTTCATAAGTATAAGGTAATAAAAGGAAAAAAATAAATTATTAAATGGGCTGCTTAGTTTCTAATAGATTTTAATGTTGCCATTAAAAATATTTTATACTACAAAACACAATACAAAAATATTGTTATCATATATGTTGTCATAAACATATATAGGGTTTCTAAAACATACAAGCATAAAATTTCTATAAATTTCCTTCTGTGATTTTAATCGGAGTTAGAGAGAGAAAAGAGGGAGATAGTATGCAAAACTATATTTGTAAGACATGTGGGGTTCAATATGAGAGCACTCAACATGAACCAACTTCATGTTCCATCTGTAAAGAAGAAGGGCAGTATGTGAGTTCAAAAGGACAATTCTGGACCACATTAGAAGCGATGGTTGAGAGCGGGAACTATCAAACAGAAGTGAGTGTTGGAGAGGAGAATCTCTATCGTGTTCAGACGAACCCGAGTTTTGGGATCGGCCAAACCGCATACCTCGTAAAGGGTCATGGGTATAACGTGTTATGGGATTGTGTGAGTTACATCGATGAAGATACGATAGAAGCCATTCAGCAACTTGGGGGTATCGATGCGATCGCATTATCCCATCCTCATTATTATTCGACTCAAGTGGAATGGGCTGAAACATTTGATGCCGCTCTCTACATACATGAAGATGATAAGAAGTGGGTGACGAGAACGAGTGAAAGAATCGTGTTCTGGTCGGGTGACACGCTCGAACTCAGTGAAGGGATCATCCTTCAGCGGATCGGTGGTCATTTTAAGGGAGGTACCATCTTAGAATGGAAAGACGGAAACCGCCAACAAGGCGTTCTTCTCTGTGGCGATATCGTTCGAATTGTAGCGGACCGGGATTGGGTCAGTTTCATGTACAGCTATCCAAACTTTATTCCATTACCGAGTGATACAGTCGAGCGGATCGCACATCGCATGGAAGAATTATCTTTCACTCGCATCTATGATGCCTTTAATCGTGTGATCAAAGAAGATGCTGCAGAAGTTGTTCAACGTTCAGCGAAGAGATACGTTGATGCGCTAAACGGAGTATTATTTCATACGTAAGAAACTGTTGATTAGTGTGTTAAGTGGATCCACGAATGTATAATCTGAGATTAAGTTTATAAAAAGGACAAGGATGAATAACCCTTGTCCTTTTTTCTTTGGTAGTAATTTGACTAGTTATTGTATGGGTTTCATGATTCTTCTTCTTTTATGGAAGGTGACAAGTTCTTTACATCCTAAATTCTTTAAGGTGTTTACGTTGTCTGAAACGTGCTTCCCTAGATCATCTGGAAAATGAGCATCAGAAGATAAAGTAAATAGGACGCCTTTATTAACAAGGACGGATAGAAATGATGGACTTGGACACATCTCTTTTACCGGGTAGCGATAGAAGAGACCTGCATTGATCTCGGTTGCCGTGTCTGTTTCAACTAAAGCATCTGCGATTTGATGATAGAAAGGGAGCAGCTTTTCTTCATCCGGTCGATGATTAAAGACCTTTAGATTATCAAGATGCGCTACAAAGTCAAAGAGGTTACTCTTAATCGCCTTTTCGACTACTCCAAAGAACTCTTCATACGTATTGAGTAGGTCTAAACTCTGGAATCGGTCTTGTGTTTCCGGGTTGTCAAAACCCCATCCGTTCAAGAAATGGACCGAACCGATGATATAATCCCACTCTACCAGAGATAAAAGTTCTCTGAGCTCATCCTCACATTCAGGAAAATAATCACTTTCTATACCCAATCGGAGGATAACGCCTTTTTGTTCCCATCGTTTCTTTGCCTGATTAATAGCTGTAACAAATTCGTAGATGGATTCAGTCATCACCTGGTCAAGCCACTTTTGTTGAAGGGGTCCGATCTCAGGAGAAGTAACATCCATATATTTTTCGTAATAAGACCGTGTTTCACGGAACCGGTAAAGATGGTCGACGATCCCCACTTCTTTTATCCCCTTATTAAGTGCTTCTTCTAAATAGAGGTCGAGCCATTCTTCCGAATAACATCCTTTGTTTAACCTGTTATTGATTCTAGATTCCGCTTTTTTTAACCACTCAATCGTATGTGGTTTTTCTTGTAATGGATGAAAGTGATCTAATGCAAGGTTAGTTCGGTCTAGCCATCGAAAGGAATACGGCCCTTCTTCTAGATGTAAATGATAATCAACTTTCAATGGATGCCGCCTCCTTTGCTATAATCCAATCTATCCCTGTTTCTTCAATGTAATGATCCCAGCCTTCAATAGAGGGAACATCCGTAATGATATGTTGAAACCGCTCAATGGGTGCAATTACTGAAAAGGAATGTCTGTTAAACTTTGAATGATCGGCTAACAAATAACTGCTTTGAGCAATCTCAATCATCTTTTTTGATATAAGAGCTTCCTCGTTATCATAATCTGTTACAACATCCATAGAAACTCCACCACATGAAAGATAAGCCTTATCGACCCTATATTGTTCTAGAAAAGCAATAGCCATCGAACCTGAAACCGATTGTTGCGCAGCATTCAAGGTTCCACCGATTAAGATCACACTCCCTTCAAACCTTTTAGTAAAAAGGGAGTTATTTAAGACGTGAGCGGCTGCCATTGAATTCGTTAATACGGTAAGTTGTTTCACACCATTGATGGCTTTTGCAAGTTCTAGCGTAGTAGTTCCACCATCAAGAACGATAGTTTCGCCATCTTTAATGGTGGAAGCTGCTTTTTGACCAATCTTTCTTTTTTCATGAGCGCTTGTGTTCTGTCTTTTTGTAAAAGGCGGTTCATAATGCATGCTAGCAGATTTAACTGCTCCTCCATGCACACGTTTTAATATACCTTTTTGTTCTAATTCATCTAAGTCTCTTCTGATCGTCTCTGGTGTTACTCCAAACTGATCCGCTAATTGAGTAACAAAAACTTTTCCGTTCGTCTCGAGTTGATTTAAGATTTCGAACCGTCTTTTCTCTGAAACGATGTTCATGTTAGTGGAATCACATCCTCTTTTGAGAGATAAAGGGTTTTAACATCACCGCTCTTCGTATACTCTTGACTTCTATGCAGATGTTCTGCGGAAAAATGTTGGGTGCCCGTTCTTAACTGATACCGAACAACATTCCCGAGTAACGATACTTTCTGTACTTCACCTGTAACCTTAATGGCGTCACCTTGGATGTTCGTTTCAGTAAATGCTTCAGGGCGAATACCAAATAGATTTCCCTGGAACCCAGCATCAAAACCTATAATCTGTTGTAGCTCGTCCGCATGCAACACGTTATAATGACCCATAAATCTTGCAACAAACTCACTGTTTGGACGCGTATATATCTCGACAGGAGAGCCACTCTGTGCGATCTCTCCATTATTCATCAAGAATATACGATCAGAAATCGCCATTGCTTCTTCTTGATCATGAGTAACGAAAACCATTGTGATTCCTAGTTTTTGTTGGATGTCTCTGATCTGATTTTGAAGTCTAGCACGAATCTGCGCATCTAGAGCACTCAGAGGTTCATCTAATAGAAGAACTTTTGGTTCTACCACAAGGGCTCTAGCCAATGCTGCCCGTTGTTGCTGTCCTCCCGATAGCTCACGTGGATAGGAACGTTCCTTTCCGTTTAAGCCAACAAGGTCTATTATACTTTTCACTTTCTTTTGAATCTCGCCTTTGTTCAACTTTTTCATTTTTAAACCAAAAGCAATATTTTCTTCTACAGTTAAGTTAGGAAAAAGAGCGTATGATTGAAAGACCATACCTACTTCTCGATCCTTTGGATTCATCGATATGACCTCTTTATCATCAATCACAATTGATCCATTGTTCGGATCGACTAACCCTGCAATTGAGCGGAGGAGGGTTGACTTCCCACATCCACTCGGGCCGAGAAGGGTGACGAGTTCACCTTCTTCAATGGATAAAGAGAGTTCTTTTAATACTTTTACTTCACCAAAGGCTAAAGAAAGGTTGTTGATTGTTAAAAAACTCATACGATCGGCTCCTTTTTCTTTAATTTCAAGGTTCCTCTACGACTAAACCTAACCATGATCCAGCTCAGTATCAGTAGCAATAAGAAATATGAGACGACGATAGCACTCGATAGGTGTCCAGATTCTCTCAAGCGACGGTACAAATAGATCTGAATCGTTTCAAAACTTCCGCCTACTAAGATATTGGCAAGTACAAACTCACCGAACAATACAGAAAATGATAAGAGTGAACTTACCATAATACCAGGTGTTATGTTTGGTACAATCACTTTCCAAAAAGCTGTACTTCGAGAAGCGCCTAAAAGTTCAGCTGCTTCTACAAGTGTTTTTGCGTTTACTGTTCTTAAACTATTTCTCACACCTTGATACATAAAGGGAAGGATAAGAACGAAATAAGATCCTGCAAGAACAATAACCATCGGTAGGCCACTTTTTGAATAAATACTTAATAACCCAACTGCGGCTACTACTCCTGGCATTGCATAAGGAAAAAGAACGATGGTCTGTAACCATTTTTCATATTTGGGAGCATAAACCGTAATGGCGAATATAGCTGGAACCATAATTAAGATAGAAACAATCATCGTTCCTCCAGTAAGTTGGATCGTCCGCCATAGTGCGTCTATAAAACGTGGATCGTTATATAGGTCTACAAACCATTTTAGTGTCAGTCCTTCTGGAAGAATCGTCTCATTCCAAGTTGTCGACAAAGAATAAAGAAAAGTCGCTAGCAATGGAATGAATAAATACAAAAACGTAAGCGTAACAATGGTTTTATGGATACGCATATTTTCCTTCACGCTAGATCCCTCCTTACAAGGCGCATCAGCCATTCATTGAGTAGAAGAGCGATAATCATCGAAACGCCTAAGAATACGGCTAGCGCACTACCTAATTCAGGTTGTGCGAAAATATCACCTGATATCAAAGCTCCGATCCTTATCGGAAGGAGATTAAAATTACTCCCTACAAGGGCATAAGCAGTCGCATAAGCTCCCATCGCGTTCGCAAAAAGGATACTAAAGGTCCCGGCGATTCCGGGTAAGATGAACGGAATGCCAATCTTCAACCAAAATTGCAGGGGAGAAGCTCCTAGTAAGGTTGCTGCTTCTTTCCACCTTTTTTCAATACCAAGATAGATCGGGTATAAGAGCATGATAGCAAGCGGAATCTGAAAATAGATATAGATAATGACTAGTCCAAACCAAGAGTATAAATTAAATCCTTGAAGAAAACCGATGCTTAGTTCGTTAAATAATATCGTAAATAATCCGCTTGTCCCTAGTAGAACAATGTAAGCAAAGGCCAAAGGGACTCCAGCGAAGTTTGAAGTCATATTCGCAAGTAACAACAAACGTTCTTGAACTTTTGGTGAGAACTTTGTAAACGAATACGCAACGAATATGGCTACTAGTATACCGATAAAACTTGCTGTGAATGAAATCAATACCGAATTTCCTATTGCCTGTAGATAAAATTTATTTGTAAAAACTTCAGTGTAGTTGAATAGAGAAAAACCGGCCTCACCATTTTTTTTAAAGCTTGAGATGATCATCGCAATGAACGGAAGAAATAAGAAACCAATAATCAAAACAAAAAAGGGTGTTGCGGATAACCATAGAAATCCATTTATTTTTTTCTTCATCTGTTATAACCACCTTACGTTACTGATTCAATAAACCAGGAAGTTCAACCTTTATCATCTCTTTAGAAGGAGATATCCCTAACAAGTGACAAGCCAATGGTGCCAAGTTCAACTGTCTGACCACCTGATCATAATCATCAGGTCGTACTTTGTCTGAAATCACAAGAAGAGGAACATCCCTAACATCATTCAATGTTCCACCGTGGTCACCGTCATCGTTCATGCCATGATCGGCCGTAATAATAATCTGATAACCGTTTTCTATCCACTGAGGTAAGATATTAGCTAGTATAATATCCGCACGAATGGCTGATCCTCTGTACTCTTTAGAGTCTGCTGTATATTTATGTCCCGTATCGTCAATGTTCATAGAGTGAACATATAAAAAATCTGGTTCATACGTTTCCATTAGATAATGTGCGTCTGCAAATAAATGAGAGTCAGGATAATGATCTTCTGAATAAAAAATACCATGTTGAATGGTTCTATCTTCGTCATTTTGAAAGCGGTCGGTTAATTGTACAAATGGTGCTTTATTGTATAATTCGCTAACCCAATAGTAGGAAGCTGTTGCGTTTGTTAATCCGTTCTTCTTTGTTAGATGAAACAGACTCTCTTCTTTAGATAAACGAACGGTTTGGTTCGTCAGTATGCCATTTTTATGAGGTAGAGTACCAGTAAGCAAGACCTCATAAAGAGGTCTTGACATACTTGGCACTTCAGATTTAACAAGATAACGAGCTGCTATTTTCTGTTCGACTAGGTGACCTAAATAGCCCATCTGTTCAACGGCTGTTTTGTATTGAAGGCCATCTAACATGATAAACGCTAGTTTATTTGACATTGATGAGAACCTTCTCTTGCCACATCTGTGGTAGTGATTTCATCGTTTCATCCCATTTTTTCATATCTTTAACGGGCTTTGCGTTTTTGTACATATCTTCTGGCAACAGTTTACTTTTCGCATCTGCTGGAATTTCTACATTCTCTCGTATCGGACGTGCATATCCTCGTGCCAGATTAGCTTGTCCTTCGTCAGAGAGAATAAATTCTCTTGTTAACTTAGCTGCATTAGGATGTTTTGCGTCCTTATTAATGATGGTTGTATAACCACTAACAACGGAAACATCATTTGGAATCGTTACTTCAAAACGATTTTTATCAATTTGATCGCGGTATCCTAGAGAATTGAAATCCCATAAAATCGCAACGTCTACTTCTCCTTTTTCTAAGTTCGCAACCGTAACATCAGAAACAGAAAGTCGGTTATCTTTCGCAAGTTTAGAGAAATACTTAATTCCTGGCTCAATATCGCTTTCGTCTCCTCCATTGGCCATTGCTGCAGCAAGAACTGCAAATTGTGCTTGGTTTGCTTTCATAACGTCTCCAACAGCTACTTTATAATTACCTTTTTCTAAATCTGCCCATGACTTTGGAGGATTCTTTACACGGTCTTTGTCCGTAATAAACGAAATGGTACCTTGGTAACTTGCAGCCCAATGACCTTCTTCATCTTTTGCCCATTTTGGGATATCGTCCCATGTTTTTGTTTTATAGGGTTGAGTCAATCCTTTTTCTTTTGCAAGAGGTCCGAATGATAGACCAACGTCTCCAATATCCGGTCCACCAGGGCCAGCTGATTCAAATTTCGCTAACTCCTCAGCACTAGACATGTCAGTGTCTTTATGATTAATCCCGTATTTTGTTTTGATATCTTTCCATGTTTCAATCCAGTTTGCCCATGAATCAGGCATACCCACACTGTCCACTTGGCCTTCTTCTTTTGCCTTTTTTGTGATCTGCTCTAAACTTAAATTTTGATTTTCTTGAGTCTTGTCTTGATTATCATTACTCTGACCACAGCCTGCTAAAAGTGAAATGGACAGCAAACTTGCAATCGATGTTTTTGCAAAGTTGTTCAGTTTCATTTTGAAACCCTCCGTGTTGTTTTTATGTTTGAATGATGTTGTTTTTTTACAATTTGATTCTACAAAACAAACGTAAAAACCAAATTAATGAGAAGTAAGGATTTTGTAAATTTGTATATCAGAATTGTAAATCTAATGGATAGTATGTATTACAACTTGAAGAAATATGTTGTATGAATCATTTTTTAGACAATAGAGTGAATAGGTTGAGGTTTCGAGAATGGAAGCAGATTTCACCTTTAAAATGGCGTGGTCAAAATATTAAATAATGGTTGAGTATTTGGTAGTACACATGAGATCAAATCTAATCTATACAAAAAAATAGACCCTATCTTGGGTCTATTATTTTTGTGGTTTTCGCATGTTTACTTTCCAATTGTTTTATGTGAATTTCTTTAGATAGTTGTTATTTATCTTGAATGTCCTTAAATATCAATTGTTCTATTTTGCTGCAGTAACTTTTCTTGGGTATAGATTTTTTCAAAAAGCATGCCAGTCAAATAACAGAACAGAAGACCAAAAGTAATGTGTAGAAGAGTGAATTCAGCTCCGAATGAAGTGAACTCATAGATCAGTACAGGTAATTTTACTGTGGACCATGCCCCTAAGAAGAACACGATATTCCGAACACCCGCTCCTTTCTTAAGAAGTAGTATGGCAATTGGAAAGGCTATATAGAGAGGACCTGCCGCTACAGTTGCTAGTAGAAGCGTGATAAGAATTCCTTTTACGCCAGATCCTTTACCCATATATTTGATGAGTGTTTCTTTCTTCACCCATTGATCCAACAACCCTACAAGGATAAAGACTGGGGGCAGGAGAAGTAACATATCCAATAGACTTTTCGCGGTTAACTCCACGGACTGTAAAGCCAATTTTTTATTAAGTATAGCTAGAAGTAAAAGGCCGAATAATAAAAACAAGAACAATCGATATTTTTTTAATCTTGTCATGATAACACCATCCAAACAATGGCTCCGAATAATAGAGACATGATTATAGCTGAGCCGTTCCTAGCGTATGCGAAGCTTTTTCCAAAAGTCTTCTGTTCCAATGGTAACGAAACAAGTCCTACCGACATGAGTGTTGACATCAATACCGCAACTTGCGGAAGTGCAGCACCATTTTGTACCAATGTTTTTCCAAGAGGAAAAACGATGAAACTTGGAATGAGAGCAATGGAACCAATGAAGGTTGCATACACAACACCGAGTAACCCTGAATTCTCACCCATGATGGAAGAAATCAGAGATGGCGTAAACAGTGATAATATGAGCCCCACAAATAGCATTATTGCTAAAAGATCAGGTAGGACGTTATAAAACATCTTCCATGAACTACGTAACGCCGCCTTTGTTTTATGTTTATCTCTATAAAAGGAGAACCCTAGATATAGAATCGCGATCGAATATAGAACAATACCACTAATCATCTTATTGCTCTTTCCAATCTTTATATTTCTGCATGAAGAATGTTAGATTCTTCATCTTTTCTTCGATGTCTGTTTGAAATTCTTCAAGTTTCGTTCTACCAATCTCAGTCATTCTGTACATCTTAACAGGTTTATCTGCATCCGTTGAATCTAGATAAGACTCGATACAACCTTCTTTCTCCAACTGCTTCAGCGTGCGATATAGGATCGGACTATCGATGGGGTTGTTCGGAAGTTCTTCTCTACATTTCTGTAGAAGTTTTCCTCCATAGTTATCTCCCTCTGTTAAAAATAACAATAAAAAAGCACCGGTATGTTTGCCTGTATGTTTCAATATAATAACCTCCTTAAGTTCAATACATATTATTACTGTTATTAGCAGTATACTGTTAATAACAGTATAAATCAATCAACAAGTATTTCTATACTATTTGTAATGATAGGACCCATCGCAACTTTAGTGTATGGGTATTAAAATGAACTTTTGATCTGACTTAAAAAGAGATATATTATGAGTTGTAAATATAAGTATATGAATCACGATTAGTATATATTGTTGTTAACATATATATTGATATATGTTTTGAAGTTATCATTGCTTATATATTAATAATGCTAGAAATAAATGAATTATTTTCTATGTTGGGCGGCAGCACGACAGACTGATCAGAAAGGAAGTACGTCTTTCTGTCATTCTGTAACGTGTCGCTTCGGTATTAAACGGAACGATAACTACGGTCTGTACGGCTCATCCTTCGCCTACATGTCGGTAGGTTTCTGTTTCGTTTACGTTACCCGCCATACCGAACGCGCCGAAAGGCAAGTCATTAAAATTCATGAAAACATACTAGACTCAAAAACATAATACTAAAATCTGATGAAAATTAAGGAATATTTTTACAACTGGTCTTAATAAAACTACCGTTTTGTTAATATTAAGAATGCCCGTTTTCAATTTGACCTTTTTCAATTTAAGGATTCTAGGAGGATAAGGGTCAATAATGTTTTCTGGTCGACCGGTTTTGTATCAGATTATTCATGGATTCAATAATCTTTGATCAACTAGGAACACTGTTGCATAAAAGAGGAGTAACGGATGGAAGAGGGCTACATTTTTTAGGGTTACCATGGCAATATAAAAGGGGATTCGGTTTACTGTTTGGGGTTGGAAAAGATGTGAAATATCTTACATAAATTTAACGAATTCTGTTTACTGAGTGGATTAGTACTTAAACGTTTTATATCTAACATAAGAAAATACTTCTTCAAGATTAAATCAAATACAAAGAGGAACTTACATATTCTATAAATAGAGTTGTGATGATGTCACATCACAGTTCTCTAGTAACGCCACAAGAAGAGCGGTGGCTCATATCGACTATATTAAAAAAAGTAACCTACCCTTTTAATTTTCGTCTGTCCGGACGCAGGGTGGTTACTTTTTATTTTACTCAGCGAGCTTCATCTCGTGCCTCTTGTTTAATTCACCAGGTCGAATCCACGTCACATTTTCTTCGAGTTCGATATGACTCTTCAAGTTGTCTTGGATCGATCTTATATGTTCGACCATTGTCATCACTGTCATCTCAAGCTCCATCAGATGAGTTTGTTGCTCCATCGTCAGCTCCGACGATCCTTCTGTTTTCATGCTTAACTGTTCTGTAAGATTCAACACATGCTGCATACTCTCAATCAGACGTTGGTTCTCAGCTTCCACTTCGGTCGAGTTCTGTTTGAGCTCGTCCGACTGTAGAGAGAGGGTATAGATACTTGATATCACCCCATCAAAAATGTCGATCATGTGTAGACTCTTCGTCTTTCCATCTTCAATGACCGAAACGTTCTGTTCATACGATTGTTCTTGCTTCTTTATACTCCCGTTCACAGCTCTAATGATCGTGTTAATCGTTTCTGCACTCTCTTTGACCTGTACGGATAGTTTACGGATCTCATCAGCAACAACACCAAATCCTGCTCCGTGAACTCCCGCTCGTGCTGCTTCAATCGAAGCATTTAGTGCGAGGAGGTTGGTTTGTGTAGAGATGTACTCAATTGCACTAAGAGCCTCGGTGACTTTTTTCATCTTTTGAAGCAGCTCTTGGTTATAGTCTCCAAATTCTTTTGTAATGGCGATGATCTTAGAGAAAACGACACTAAAATCATCTACCTTTTGTTTGCCTTCGTTAGATAGCTCTGTCACATCTCTTGTTGTGACGTTGGTAACCTCAATGATCGCATCAAGGTTTTGGATCATCCCATTGATTCTTCCAAGTTGATCGCCAAAATGCGTGATGAGTTCATGTTGCTTTTGTATATCTCCTACCATCTCGATGAGCTGGCCGCTCACCATCTCAGAAGATCCGTTTACCTGACCATTTATCGCATTCAAATGTTCACTGTGCGCTTCAAGGTGGCGAAGTTCTTCTAGAGATTCAATGATTGATGAAGAAGGGGGTGTGTCTTCTTTTTGTATCTCACTCTGACCAGTGCTCTTTTTATTCATAATGAACATAAAACCTAGAACAGTTGTAACCATAAAGGTTCCTACAAGTGAAAGAAGAAAAGAATCTACGTAGTACTGATAGAGTGAAAGAAGTACAGAAACGATAATCGCTGAAATGACTAACATCAGGTTCTTCTTGTTTTCCATGATTACTTTCATACGGCCATACTCCTTTTTTGTAAGATGCGTTGTAATTTAAAAGTAAAGGGTAGGCCGATTGCATACACCATGATGATCTTTATGAGATTGAACGGAACGATAACGAGTAGGACCGCAGATTCAAAGTCTTTTACAAGTTGGTTCGAACTTTTGAACGCACTCAAGTATTGATCCATATTCAGACCGAGAAGTTTCATGATCGTTGGCAGGATAAAATAATAGTTAAGTGCGAACATCGCGATTAAGAATATACTGATTGACACAACAAAGCTCAACCAGTTCAATTTTTTTTGATATTGATAGAAAACACCGATCAGCCCCACGATGAGTGCACCAGAAAAGAAGTTAGCGATCTGATTGATGGGTAGACCGACATAACTGCCGTGTGACAGATATTCAAGACCGTTCTTGAAGAACTGAATTAGAACACCCGCAACAGGTCCCATCAGGATGGCTCCCACTAGAGCTGGCACATCACTAACATCGAGCGTAAGGAAGATCGGGAAAAAGGGAAGAGGTACCTTAAACAGGTATAAGACCATGCTGAACGCTGTTAAGATAGCGATTGAAGTCATTTTTTGAATACGTGACATTATGTTTCTCCTTTAAATTCAAAATGAAAGGGCAGCCTATGGCTACCCTAGAAACTAACCCCTTACAGTGACTTTTATGTATGGTGCTAACAGTTTCGTCGCATGATCGATTACACGTGGACTTGAAGTTTTAACACCTTTAAATTTACGTCCTTCTTCCACCTCATGTACGCCGAAGCCTTCCATATCATAAGCGACCATCATCGATTTGAACGTGGGACTATCTATGATCAAAAACCATTCACGCATCAACTCACTGTTAGGTGGCAGTTCGATGTAATTGATTCCGTCTGTAGCATCCATCACTGCATCGTTCTCACCAAAGATATGAACATTCGAGTACTCAGTCATAGCCTGGAAACGATCGAGTACGTTCTTCGCACGAGAAAACTTTTGAAAACCTGCATACACGTTACCTTTAAGTTTTTTCGTTAATACGATGTTTTCCATCATCAGACACATGTACTCTAACTGAGGAACTTTCGTCTCGTACTTAAGAGATTGCGCGTTCAACTGACTGAGTGGCGCGTTATCTAACTTTTGTACAGTTCCTTCAACCTGACCAAAACATTCATGAAACAGTGATAATTTCTTTAATTCCATAGTAAGAGCCCCCTGTTTTAATTATTGCAAAATAGTATAAAAGTACTAGTTATAAGGTAAAAATAAGCAGCCCTGAAATATAGTGGGCTGGTATTATAAAAATTCAATGTAATCTTATGATGATTAGGTGTTTTATTCATTACCTTATTAAAGTACCAAAGTAATATACCACTTCTAAAATGATTTGAAACCTCTTTTTAAAAAAATATTTACGAGGGGAACATGATCTATAAATATTCTATCATTCTCGGTCGATATAAAATCGCATGCACATTATCGATTGGAAGAGGGAAAGAATTTGAGTTCAGTAGAGCAACTCAAGTTAAATGATATAAAGAAAAAGAACATCTTGTTGTTTGTTACATTTACAATCTCCATCCTTGCCGCGGCTGGAAAGACGATTATGTATGCTGATTACAGCCGAACTGTTTTTTATGGAACAGAGATTCTCGCGTTCTCAGCATTATTTGTTTTGATCACTTATAGTTTTAAACGCTATCATCTATTTCCTTTGTTGAGCATTTTGTTGATCTATGGGTTCAGCATGTCCTCGATCTTCATACTGGGTGCGTCGATAGAGATTATTCCGGTGTTATTCGTGTTATTATTGATTTCTGCAATGCATTTTAATCGTACGGTTTTTATTATCGGTTTTTCGCTCGGGTTGACTTCACTCCTCATTACTAGAGCGGTTACAGATCTCTCGAAAGAAGCTCAGTCTTTCATGGCTACCTCTATGATCGCTTTTGTATTGATGAGCATCATCCTTTTCGTTATCATCCAGTTGGTCCACAGACAGTATGAGCAGTTAGAAGGATTCATGTTGGCTGCGGAAGAGAACGCAAAGAAACAAGAAGAACAAAAAGACTTTTTAGAAACTAGCATGAAGGGCATTATTTATAATTTAGTAAGAGTGAACGAACAGGTTCAGAGCAGCCTTGCCTCACAAGAAGAGATGACGGTTGCGATCAATGAAGTATCTGCCGGAAGTCTATCTCAATCCGAACAGATCGGAGATATATCAGGAAACGCGCAGCACACTCTTCAAGCAATGGAACAGTTGCATACGGTAACTTCATGGTTGAAAGAGGAATCACTGAACGCTTCAGTTGTAGTGGATGAGGGTCAAAAGAAGATGAACCACATGAACCAAGAGTTAGGGAGTCTCAACAACATTATCATTCAGATGAACGAGACGTTTAAAGAACTCAACCACACGATACAAGAGACGAACAGTTTTACGGGTACGATCAAAGAGATCACGGATCAAACGAACCTACTTGCTCTTAACGCATCCATCAATTGAAGCTGCACGAGCGGGAGAAGCAGGAAGAGGATTTGCGGTCGTCGCAGATGAAATCCGTAAGCTCGCAGAGATGAGCAGTAAGACAACAGATAAGATCAACCATAACTTAAACCAGTTAAATCAAAATAACACGAAGGCCCTTGAAGGAATGAAGATGAGTGTAACGCTCCTTGAACAAGGACAAAGCTCTTCAGTAGAAGTTACGGAAGCCTTTACAGATACAAGAGATGTTTTTGAGAAGATGAACCATCATGTTCATACTCTTCTGACCGTTGCAGAAGGTGTAAGAAATCAGACGATCAACGTTGAGGGATCGACGAGCGAACTTGCAGCGGTGATCGAACAGTCTACAGCGACTTTACAAGAGATGGCTGCGACCGTTGAAACACTCACGACGGATAATCGGTTGATCGCACAGTTGATGGAAGAAACGACAAGACAATCTGAAGACATCATTAAATAGTGAAAAAAGCTTGTAGACCTCAGTGGTCTACAAGCTTTTTTCAGCTCTCTTTCTTCTTTCTCTTTATTCTAATCATTTACTCATGAGTGATGTAAAGGGATGCTTTCGCTACTCGCTTTCAGCAAACTTTGTGAACTTTTATAAAGCCAAAACTTACACAAACTTCTCGTCCCTGGACACCTCTTTTCGTGCAATGATTTTCCCCTTCTCATCAAAGAAGGGAGAGATCGACATGAAAATGAGAATTCATGAAGTGAAGTTAGAAGATTATCAGCACCTAAGTGACGAAGTGTTACTTCAAAGAAGCAGGGAAATCGCTCGTAAACTTACTAAACTTCTAGGGTTGAAGTGGGAGTTGGAGGGATTAGAAAGAGAGAAGGTAGAAACAGAGATGGACCAGCTCGAAATCGAAGACATGAAGATTCATGCGGTGCTTAGCGCAAGAGAGAACCGACCTGATACCGAACATCGATACTGAAAGAGAGATGCAGCAGGGATTCTAGTGAGTCCTTGCTGTTTTTAAAGGTATTTTAGGAAAAAGAGTGAATTATTATTACCTATTTTCTGAGTAAGATATGTAATTACACAATAATATTCCGATATATAGTTTAGGAAGTTGTAGTGGAGGTGTTAATTTAAGTGGAACATACAGACATGGTTCGAAAAGTAGATGGATTAGGTAGAATCGGGATACCTGTTAAGCTGAGAAGAGAAATGGATATTGAGATGTGTGATGATATAGAGATATTCCTAGAAGATGACTTCATTATACTAAAGAAATTTCATGCTAGTAGACCATGCATGATTACAGGACAAGTAAGTGAAGGAAATCTGGAGTTTGCCAATGGCAAGATTGTTTTAAGTCCTGAAGGGGTTAGAATGCTGTTGAAAGAATTAAGAGATCAGACAACAAGTAAAAACCGTTTTATTTTATAATGTGATTACAAAAACATTGTCGTTGATAACATAAACATATATATCAACATATGTTTATTTTTTATCTTCTTTTATTTTGTTCTTCAGTTTTTGGTATTGCAAGATTAATAGGTCTAACTCTTCACTGATACGGACTAGGTCTGGATCTGATAGGTTATGCAGGTTGTAATCAGTATCTCTTAATGTTCCTTTTAACCTTTGAATCTCTTGAAGTAAATCATGTATTTGCATCCATACCAACCCATTCCCCATTTGATTTGCTTTAATTGTTTAAAGTATAAATGCACGTGTGAAAATAAGGAATAATCGTAGAGTAGGATAAAGAATGCTAATTTTGTATACTTCTTGTGGGTTTATTTGTCCTTGAAAGAGACTAACGTCTAACTATGGATGGATATGTTATCCAGAAACCCTTAGTAAAAGGAAGGATTTTAGTTCAATGGGCAGAGGCGAAATGAAAAAGGGTTTTAAGGACGCCATGTGGAAGCTAAGAAAATAGTACTAGTAGAAACCTTGTCAGGACGAGAACGCTTTTTTTGTTAGTACAAGTGTACAGAAATTTGTTGTTAATTACGACTTTACTAGATGATTGGGGGGATACTTATTTTTTCGTTCGATATCACATGGTTTGAACTTTTTCTCTGGTTCCTATTTTTCCCCATTCTCCTGCCTATCGTTGTTGTTGCAACCATAATCTATATAGTAAAGTGGCAGCTCAAACAGAATCGTAAAAATGAAGAAAGATACGCTTATTATGAAAAGAAATCTAACAAAAAATTAAAAGTATAGTGACCTGTGCTTATCCTTACTCAAGAATCTTCAGTACGATTTATATAGTCGATGTATTTGTTTAAACAGATGTTCAACAACCGTTATTCTATCCTGTGATATTCTTATCATTGTTTTTTACAGTATTCCTTAGATGCGTTATCTTCTGGATTTTTACCTCTTCGACTAGTCCAGTTTCGGTATCCCTTTCACCTCAGAAAAGGATAAGATTCTTACGGTATCACTATTGTCTAGAATTCGTAGTTCGTTTTTGTATAAATCTAAATAATGTATATACCCTCTTATGATGTTCAATCGTTTGTTTCTGTAAACAGTAAACGCGAGCGGAACGTTATATTCCATAGCTTCCATGATAACTTCATTCATCTCTTCCATCTGTTGCTCATCTAAAGTGGGCTCTGGCACGTCATGATATTCCTCATTTATGTAACGTCTGAGCTCTTTCACGTGTTCCGGCAACATCAGACTCGTCCATTTAATATTTCCTCGATCTCGTATCATCGAAAACGCCTCCTTTACCTCAATATTATATACGAACATATGTTCTTTTCAAACTGGAAATTTTTATTCTTATTCCTGAAGGGAGATAGGACATTGTCATCTTTAGTAGAAGTATCCCTTATATTGACATTCTTTAAAGGAGGGTAATAGAGATGAAGAAGAGGGTTTCAAAAGGGGAACAAGATTTTTTAAGAGGGTGTACAAAAGCTATTCTTGATCGAGATGTGAGTCACGTTCATTGGTTGGTGGTTCAACATGGAATTCGTCATTATATTCATCATCAGAATGAACTAGAAATAGAAGACTATATTCACCGTAACCGTTTAAAGTTAATCTGTGTGGTCAGTCGCGAATTAATCAACGATTGGCACGTGCGTTACAGTGGTAACGATCTCTCCAAGGGATTGATCAAGAAACGCTTGAGTGCGATGATACGGGCAAGTGAAAAAGTAGCAGATCTCGCTTACGGGGATATAAAAAAAGAGGATATCGTGAAACTTTTGCAAGTCACTACAGAGGAATTAACAAGAGAAGAGAGGGAGAGCTATCTTGCGAGAGTGAAGAGTCTTTTAGAGAGTAAATGATTGATCATACGATTTTCTTTCACTTTGGGACGATGCTTCAACATGCAAATTCTTACACAAAAGATAAATAGGCTATACGAATGTTCTAAGTAAAAGAGGAGTGGAGAACGTTTTAAAAACAGAATGGTTGAGACTGATAAGAAGAGGATGCATCAGGAGGTTACTCATTATACCGTAGAAGATGAGTTGACGAATATGAAACAAGTAGGAGGTTTTCAAGAAGGCTAAAGGTAAACGAGAAATCAGTATGGGGAATTAAAGAAAAAGGAGAAGAAGAGAACATCAATACAATAATTTTAATGATTTATAACGTTTTGTAAAAATCAGTAAGAGAAAAAGACAGTACCGAATCCAAACACTTAATACGTGTTTATCGTTCAGTACTATCTTCCCGTAGGATAATAGGGACAAGGAAAATAACCTTGTAAAAAAATATTCGCACTTATCTTATGATATAAAGGCGTACCCAATGTGTTACAACAGTTCAATAATGTTAGAGAGTTACTATTCCAAATCCTATAATCTATTCATTGGTTGATTATGTATTTTTTATTTTTATTCTTCAATAACAAAAGTATCGTTGAAAAGACAATGAATATCAGAATAGCGATGCCTAGACCATATGCCAAGTTTAAAGTGGCACCCATCACAAACCCTACCGTTCCTAAAACAAACCTACGCCTCTTTATCGCCCACAATAGAAAGATCAAGCTGATGATGAATCCTGGTCCGTAATAGCCAAGCATAAATCCGAATTGAGCTGGTGTCATAGTCATCCTCCATTATTAAATTATTTGACGACCCATTTGAACTGGATCGCTTTAACGACAGCGGCGTTTCGGTTGGTCACTTGAAGTTTTCTTAAGATGTTGCTCACATGGTTCTTCGCGGTATTCACCTTAATATCTAGGTTCTGAGCGATGATATCGTTGCTGAACCCCTCTGTCATCTGCAACAAAATATCCCACTCTCTCTTGGTGAGTTGGATAGACGATTCCTTATCGTTTAACGGATGCGGTTGTCTGATCTTCTTTAAATATTCCGAGTACAAAATGTTCACAAGGTCTTTATGTATGTAATAGTCTTCAGATTCTATCCCTTCAATAGCAGAGATCAATTCTTCCTTCTCTATACAATGCGTAAGATAACCGTCAAACCCTGTTTCTTTAACTGTAGAAGTTCTCGACTGCTCCATTTCTGAATGAAGATTACAAGAAAATCCCCAGTCTTTACATTTGTGTCTCCCGCCAATGTTTTTATGCAGTTTATACTTCTTTGATAAAAATGATTCATTAATAGACTCTCTATCTCTTGGGTCAGTATGGGAATCCCAGAGACTACCACAATCTTTCTCAAGGTAAGTTCCTCCTGGTACATTTAGATAGGTTTTGAGAAACTGCTCAAATAATACCATAATCTATAAAAATATAAATTTATTTACATTTATTGAAAATTAAATTTAACCTAATAAAGAATTAGAGTTCCTGTATACCGTGAACGGCCATAAACACCTTCTCTAAATGGTCGATAATATAGGGTAGTGATCAGAAGATGACAATCTAGCAAGTAGACAGCAACGTGAACACGTTCGCATCAGACATCGAGAAATTGCAAGATCTATGGATAATCTTCAGAATCAAACGAACCAGTTTTCTTTATAAATAAAAATGATTTTGAACTTATAGTAGAGTCGAGGCTAGAAGAGATGAAGAAACGTACTAGAGGAGAAGAAAGGTTTATCTCACACGTTTTCGAAGCGGTTTTAAATAACGATCGTGAGCTGATGCATGGGTTATTTCTCATCCATGGTCAATATCATACAATTTCCTTTCAAGATGAGTCTTACATCCAAAGTCATCCGATCGTAAAAGATACTCATTGTATTTGTTTAGTGGGAGGGGAAGTGATCAACTATCTTCATCTCAAAGCAGGAGAACATGATCTTTCCAGATTATATGTAAAACGTTATCTGTCTCAGTTGGTTCACGGTGCTGAAAAAATGGCTCAAGAAGCATTTGAAGAATACGAAAACGAATATATTAGAAACTTCATCAAGTTGTTAAATAAGAAAAGCAGGCCACTCTCTTACTTAGAACAACTGAAAGATAAAATCCTAAAGCAAATAATAGCAGATGATATTGAAGATACTCAGTGATAATTTGTGAACAAACGCGTTTGTTTACAATTTCACTGATCCCGATGGGGGTGAATCATAAAATGAGAGGGGGAGAGCGTATTCTCCCCCCTTTTATATGGGTTAAACAGTTGTTTAAGAAGTAGGTTCCAAGTAAAACCCCCATCTTTTCCTCTTTGTTCTCTTCATTGTAAGCCTTCACTCATTAGAGAAGTAAAGGGATGCTTTCCGTTTCACTTCAAGCAAACTTTGTGAACTTTTTTATTTAAAAAACTTGCACAAACTTCAGAGTCCCTTGACTCTCTTTTCGTGAAAAACTTTAACGCTTTCTCAAACAAAGAGAGGAGCTGTTAAAGCTATGGAGAAAATTTACGAAATTCAACAGATCAAACAAGTAATCAAGGAGGTCGAGGGAAGTGGGAAACACATCGTGCGCTCACCTGTTGATGCTGCTGTAGTCGCAGCAGAAATCATCGGAGACGAAGACCGAGAAGTGTTTCTCGTGATGTGTCTTAATACGAAGAACCGGATTGTCGCGGTTCACCGTTGTCATGTAGGATCACTGGCCGCAAGCATCGTACATCCTCGTGAGGTGTTCAAGTCAGCCATTCTGAACAACGCGATGTCGATTATCGTGTCTCATCAACACCCTTCAGGAGACACGACACCTTCAAGAGAAGACATCGAAGTCACAAGACGCTTGATCGAAGCGGGAAAAGTGCTTGGCATTGAAGTACTAGACCACTTGATCGTGAATGCGCACGCTGAATACACAAGCTTAAAAGAAAAGGGCTATCTGTAACTCATTTGAGGAAAGAGCGAACTTCGTTCTTTCCTTTTTAAAAAAACCCTCCTGTATAAACAGGAGAGCAACTAGTGGTCAGAACGGGAAAGAAGTTAGGTTGATGAATGCGAGCGCTTCTTTTTCATCCATGAAAGCTTTTACTTTATCTTGCGTTCCTGTGTTCTTCGAGATGCGGTTGATCTGCATCTGTTGGATGATATCTTTACAAATCACAACGTTCTTCTCAACGTTTTGAGCGACAACGTCCATCAGCTCTGACCAAACTTGTTGTACATCTTGTTTGTATGGACCGTTCAGTTCACGGTTATCCACGATAAAGTGCTTGATGTTCGGGTTGCTTACTTCTTTTTTAACCTTCTCTGCGATCTCTTTTGCTTCTTCGATCGTAATCATCGTAGTCGTAGCTCTCCAATAAAAAACTCCACTATGTACCTTTGTTACCGCTTTAGTTGCGTTCATCTTATATTCCTCCATTTTTTGTTTTTATTTTATTAATCCGTTCTCAACAAAGATCTCATGTGCGGCATAAACCGCGTTGATCGCTCGCGGAAAACCTGTATACGGTGCCGCGTGAAGTATGATCTCAAAGATCTCTTCTTTCGATAGACCTGCATGCAGAGCTGCATTGATATGAAACTTTAGTGCAGATTCTGTGTTTCCTTGAGCGATTAAAATGGATAGGGTGATGATCTCTTGCTGCTTCAGATCGAGTACGTCGCGTTCATATAACTCTTTATGAAGCTTTGTGGCTAGATCACCAAGATCGGGGAAGACCTCTTTAAGATTCTTCATGATCGATACACCTTTCATGCCAGAAAGGTTCTCAAGGCTTTTCATCTCTTCTGTGTGTGTTGACACTTCCTTCACCTCCTCAGATTAACCTCTTTGTAAAGTAGGTGGGATCTCTTCTTGGTCTACCATGACTTCAATCACAGTCGGGCCATCATGATGGTTCAATCCATTGTTTACGGCCGATTTCAACTCCTCTAGTGTCCAGCACTTAAAGGCGCGTGCGCCCATGGCTTCACTAAACTTTTCTACATCCAGTTCTTGTTTGAAACGTGTCCCTACCGCTTTACCCACGTTCTTAGACATCCCTTTATCAACCATGTCTAATCGACCGTTGTTAAAGATCACAAACAGAGTTGCTGCTCCCAGATCGACCGCAGTTGATATCTCATTTCCATGCATGAAGAAGCAACCATCTCCCGCTAGACAAACGATTGGTTGATCTGGTCTACTTACTTTTGCTCCGATGCTGTAGCCAATCGCATGACCCATCGCTCCAAACACATCATCAAAATAGAACGAACCAGATATGGGGAGAGAGAGGTGTTTGATCGCATAAAACGAATGGCTTCCATCATCACCGAAGAAAACCGTTTCACTAGGTAGAGATTCTCGTAGTGTAAAGATGATGTCTTTGGATAACATCCTCTCCGTATTTGCTATTTCTTCAACGCTTGTCTCTTGAAGAATCTGTGGCTCTGGACGAGTATTCTCTCCGTTCCATAAACTCAACAAACTTCTCACGTTGCTTGCCGCATCTCCAAGGATATGGTGTGTAATAGCCGGAATCGATTTACCGATGAACGTATGATCATAATCAAAATGGATGATAGTCTCCGGGTAGCGAGACGGGTCCAGACCGACGATCGACATGTCTGATAACTTAGAACCTATCACGATTACAAGATCACTTCTTTGAGTTAGAAAGTCTGTCGACCGATCTGATCCTCCGAGCCCGAATCCATCTAGAGAAAGTTCATGGGTGGTAGGGAACGTGCCTTTTCCACCGGGTGTCGTCATCACAGGGATGCTGAAGGCTTCTGCCAACTGTATGACTTCTTCGTAGGCATGTGAAGCATGAACGCCTTTTCCTAAGATCATCACGGGACGTTTTGCGTTATGAATACTTGTTAAAGCTTCTTGTAACGACTCTTTTGTCGCAACCATCTGTGGCGCCTCTTTCGGTTGCAAGACGAAAGGTTCTATCTCTTCTAGCAACACATCCATCGGAATGGAGAGGTGAACCGGTCCTTTAACGCCATGAAGCGCTTTTTCAATCGCATGTGTAAAGTAGCTCTGAAACGATTCAGCACGATCAACTCTTGCGCTGAACTTTGTGACGGGTTCAAACATCTTTACAAGATCGGTACCAAAAGAAGTGGAGTCCTGACCGAACGGTTTTCCGATGTCTTTAGAAGAAGGTTGTCCAGTTAAGAACAACACGGGTAGATGCCAAGCTTTCGCCTGTGCGGCAGCTGTTAATAGATTGGTCCCTCCAGGTCCAGAGGTTCCGATGGCAACACCGATCGTTTTATTAATGAGAGAGTAACCAGAAGCGATGTAGCCAGCTCCACCTTCATGTCTGGTTAGGTTAAAAGGGATTCCTTGTCGATCAAGTTCCAGCAGAATCGGTACGACGGCTTTACCAGGAATACCAAATGTGTGTTCAACGCCTAAGTTTTTTAAGTTCATCACAAGAACGTCTGCAATTTTTTTCATGGATGTATCTCCTTTGTTCATAAAAAAACGACCTATTGAGTAGCACAAATAGGACGTTTTAAAACGTTGTGCAACCCAGCCATCCTAGCAATTCTGCTTTAGATCTGTAGGCTTTGCGTCCCCGTCTTTCGGCGGGTTTGCCTTATTCTCTTTTTTAAGTGGATCCCAGCTGGAATCAGGAATTACCATATGTACAACTATCCTATCGGTATGAAGAATGAATTTATTAAGTTATAAACTGTAATAAAATATTTCTGAATTTAAATAACATTCTGTTTAATATATGATCTAATTGTATTGTTATCTTTAATATATGCTTATATGAATAAAACCACATATATGTTGTTGTATATGAGGTTTTATATATAAAGGTAAAGAAAAAGGGAAGGGCGACAATTAATTTGGAGCAAGAGGGAGGACTTTTCTATGATATAATAAGAGGAACAGCTACATATGCAGGGTGGGCAGTGGCAATCCCCGGTAAGAAAGGGGGTGTCGCTGATGGTTACTGTATCTGACACACTAACACTCATGATCTCTTTTGCAACACTGATCGTTGCAGTAATCGCGGTTACGACAAAAAAGTAACCCACCCTGCTGGCCGCTGGTGATAGGTTACTTTTTTTGTATCTCTATTTACTTAAAGCCACTGCACTTCTTGCAGAATAGCTGTTATGGGGGTATCGGTTGGTGGCCGATGCTCCCTTTTTATACTATGTTCTATCTAGCTATATTATAAACCTTTAAAGTAAAGATTACAATCAACAGTAAATTCCATAATGATATGACATCGCTCCTCTTGTGAAGACAATTACAGTTATAGAACCTTGTTTCCATCTTATTTTTTATGGGTAATGTACAAAGATTACTTATTCAAAGGGGACAAGATTATGTTGAAAGAATATGAGGTTTTCCTGTTCCATAGAGAATTGGATTATTTATACAAATTACAAATTTTATGTACCAACCCTACCATAAAAAAAGAAATAATTAATCAAATACAGTTGTTTAGACAAGTGCTTGATTTTGAATTTTAGTATTTGTTAAACAGTAAAAAAGAACCTAACTTTCTAAATTAAGTTAGGTTTTTTTTTGTTAACTCTTAAAATTAACCTCAATGTAAATTTAAATCTTTTACTTACAAATTTAGCCTTGATAATTCTTTAATTAGAGAAGAACAATTTCAAACGAAAAGAATCGAAAGAATCTTGGCTAAAACTGTCCAATCAAATGATGAAATACTTTATCCGGCAAGATTGTGCTTATATTTCTTTTACTTTAGAACCATCTATCAGGAATAAAAAAGAAACAGGATAGAAGGGTATCGGTGGGACCCGTACTTCTTTCTTAATTTTCTTTTTCAAAAAAGCTAATTGTTTAATGTTAATCAACATGATGTGTTTACGCAATACCAATAAATATATATTTGGTTTTTGAACTATGTATTAATGGCTATTCAATTTTCTTATTAGCGTATTAAGCGTATGTTTTTCTTCTGTAGTTAAGGATTCTTCCAAAAAGGAAATAATAGAATCTTGTTTATCCTTTAATGCTTGCGCTAGTACTTTCCCTTCTTCTTTTAGGTTAATAATTACAACCCGTCTATCAAGCTGGTTGTAAGTTCTTGAAATAAGATCCTTCTTAATTAACTTGTCAGTAAGAGCTGAAACGGAAGGAGGCGTGATATCCATTTGATAGGCAATCTCCGTTATACTCAAGTTCTTATGCAATAGAAGGACTAATAAAAGGTCAATCTGCTTAAAACCAAGCGTTTCACCTTCTGTAATATTTGATCTAATATAATCTACAAGTCTATATAAGGATGTTAATTCTATTGATTCTTTCTTCAATATTTTTCATTTCCTCTCCAAGCTAACTATTAACAGTAAATATCAATTACTACATTTTATGATATGCACACAAAACAAGACAATTTATTGGTTGCTCTGGATACACAAACACTATTAATTTCCCCGTGTAAATATTCTTGTAAACGTAATATTCTTGATCGATTTTCAAAGTTGATACCTAAATAAGCCATGCTCAATTTTTGTCTTCGCTCTGTTTAAAGATTGCTCCATATATTAGAAATGTAAGGTAGTTTCTAGATTTAACGGCCGAAGATCAATCTTAAGAATAGTTTGAGACAAACAAGGTGAAATATATCTATCGTTTTAAAAATGGGAGCATTCAAGAAATATGATATGTTTAACGCCTCTCATCTTGTAATTTAAAAACTATTTCGTTAAAAAGCTTGCAAACAGGTATGGGAATTCAAAAATAAAAACCCCCATCTCAAATTATTTTTGAGATGGGGGTTTTCAGGGTTCTAAAACGACTTATATAAAGTTGTTTTTCAATGATATTTTCCATCTGGATTTTTATAGACCCTATAGTAACAAATGGATATTGGTAGGAAACATATGGTCAAATGTCAAAGTTGCGGAAATTACGGATGTAGCGACAAACGCAATATTTGTAGAATTGACATGATATTAGTTAAGAAGGAGCTACTTATGCGAAAAAAAGTGGTTATAACGGGAATGGGAATCATCTCACCAATCGGTCATACCCTTGACTCTTTTTGGTTCAACTTGAGTAAAGGAGTCAGTGGGATTGATTATATCCAATCTTTTGACACATCGACCTTTTCCTCAAGAATCGGAGGAGAAATAAAAAATTTTGATCCGACAGAATATTTATCTTCTAAAGAAATCAATCGAACGGATACATTCACACATTATGCTTTGGCAGCTACTCGTGAAGCTATTGAACAAGCTTCACTAGATATGAAAGAACTCGACCCGTTCAGTGTAGGTGTCTTAGTGGGGTCAGGGTCAGGTGGGACAGGTATGATTCTTGAAAACCATCAGACATTACTCACGAAAGGAGCAAGAAGAGTCAGTCCTTATCTTGCGTCTGGGATGCTCATCAACTCAAGCGTAAGTGAGATCGCAATTAAACTTGGCGCAAAAGGAAAAAGCGGTTCTTTTGTTACCGCTTGTGCGGCAAGCAGCAACTGTATTGGTGAAGCGATGCGTGCTATCCAATATGGTGATGCGGATATCATGATTGCCGGAGGAACTGAAGGAGCCATCACACCACTGGATCTAGCATCGTTCACTAAGATAAAAGCCTTGTCCACCCGAAATGACTCTCCACAAGAAGCCAGCCGGCCATTCGATCGTTCTCGGGACGGCTTCGTGATCGGATCAGGTGGAGGGATTGTCGTTTTAGAGTCAGAAGAATCAGCGCTCCGTCGTGGAGTTCCCATTATCGCTGAACTCGCAGGGTACGGAGCTACTAACGATGCATACGGTGTAACCGCTCCTGACCCTGAAGGACATGGTGTCATCATGGCCATGAAACGAGCGATACAAGATGCGAACCTCACACCTGATGACATCGACTACGTCAACGCACATGGCACGAGTACCAAATTAAATGATCAGTCTGAAACGTACGCGATAAAAAAAGTGTTCGGTGAACGAGCTTACGAGTTACCGATCAGTTCCATCAAATCGATGACGGGTCATTTATTGGGTGGTGCTGGGGCAGCCGAGCTAATCGCGAGTGTGTTATCCATACAGAACAAATTGGTACCGCCAACTATAAATCATTCAGAACCTGATGAGGATATGAACTTAAACTTTGTGCCTAACCGAGCGCAGAACCATCGCATCAGAACGGTTTTGAGTAATTCTTTTGGTTTTGGAGGACATAACGCTTGTTTAGTCGTGAAAGAGTGGGAAGAGGAGAGGGAAGTCTAGATGGATACTGTTTTTACTCACGTGTTAGAAGGAAGAAGAGAAACGTTTCCAAATGATGATGCCTGTATTCATCATTTAATCGAACAACAAGTAGAGAGAACGCCTAATCATGTCGCGGTCTTCTTTCAAGAAGAGTCACTTACGTATAGCGAATTGAACGACAGAGCAAATCAGGTGGCTCACCTGTTATTGAATAAAGGACTCAAGCGTGAGGAACCTGTCATCGTCAGTCTTGAGCGATCACTGGAGATGGTCATCGCGTTACTTGGAATCTTAAAAGCGGGAGGCGCATATGTTCCCGTCGATCCGACTTTTCCTATCGCAAGGATTCAAGGATTGGTCAGTGAGTTAGGACAACCATTCGTTCTAACAGCGAATAAGTACCAATCTCTTTTTGAGGATTGTGATGTTGTTTGCTTAGACACGTTTTCATGGAGTGAGAAGCTGATCGCAAATCCTGAGGTGGAGATGGACGCAGATTCTCTCATGTACATCATCTATACCTCTGGCTCTACCGGCAAACCAAAAGGCGTCATGAACACGCACCGAGCACTCAATAATAGGTTGCAGTGGATGCAGCGTGAGTTTTTACTCAACGGTAACGACCGGATTCTGCAGAAGACACCGTATAGTTTCGATGTATCGGTGTGGGAGTTCTTTTGGCCGTTGATGGAAGGTGCATCGATCGTCATGGCCAAACCAGACGGACATAAAGATCCGGATTATTTATATCAAACGATTCAAGAATATAGGGTGACGACTCTGCATTTTGTTCCATCGATGCTTCAACTCTTCTTGGATGCTGTTCCCGATCTTTCTCAAACTTCTATAAAGAGGGTGATCTGTAGCGGAGAGGCATTAAAGAAGTCGACAGAGAGTCAATTTTTCAATCAATCGGCAGATGTAGAGCTTTATAACTTGTACGGACCGACAGAAGCAGCGATCGACGTTTCATATTGGAGATGTACGACGGATGACAGAAGCTCTTCTGTTCCGATCGGTTACCCCATCAGTAACATCGATCTCTATCTCTTAGATGAAAAGATGCGACCAGTGGCTCAAGGGGAGAGCGGGGAACTGTATATCGGTGGAGTGGGACTTGCGACCGGTTATTACGGACAACCGACTCTAACGAGCGAACGATTCATCCCGAACCCTTTTAAAACGGGTGAGAAATTGTATAAGACAGGAGACCTCTGTCGCCTGCGTAGAGATGGAGCGATCGATTATATCGGTCGCAACGATTTTCAAGTTAAGATCAACGGTTTACGAATAGAACTCGGTGAGATCGAACATGCTCTTGAGAATATTGACCTCATTAAGCAGAGTGTCGTTATGGCGGTTACAGAAGGTACACGACAGTTTTTGACCGTTTACCTGGTATTAGAGAAGAAGCAAGATTTTGTAGAAGAAGCAGTACGATCGCAACTGATGAGCGTACTGCCTGAATATATGATTCCTACTCTGTTCGTCTGTTTAGAAAAACTTCCGCTATCAATAAACGGAAAAGTCGATCGTGCAGGGCTTCCTCGTCCTATCCTAAAACAGGAAATGAATGATTCTGAAACGTTGACTGAGACGGAAACGTTTATCGCAAGTATTTGGAAAGATGATTTAGGAGTTTCTTCATCTCTTCATCAATCCTTTTTGTACATAGGTGGAAACTCATTGTTTGCGGCACGTGTGGCTAGTCGTCTCAGAAAAAAATACGGCGTACCGATGACGATCCAAACAGTCTTTGAACATCCAACGATCTCTACTCTAGCATCTTTTGTGGACAACAAGAGTGTGATCCTAGAAGACGAAGACTTACAGTTCATGCGTGAGAGCGGTAATACCCTCTCTGACGCACAAAAGAGGCTCTGGTTTCTCAACGAGTTAGAGGGTGCTTCTTCTCTTTATAACCTTCCAAGTTTTGTAGACATAGAAGGAGACCTCAGACTACAAGATTTTAAGAGTAGTCTCGATCTTGTCATACAAAATCAAAGTGTACTTCAAAGCCGTTTTTTAACGAAAAACGGTGAACCAGTTTGTGTGATCGACGAAGGAAGAACAAGTGACTTGGTTATGAAGGACTATTCCATGTCTTCCTATGATCAAGCGATCAAGATGACCGAAGATTATATGAGAGAAGATGCTGCTAAACTTTTTCATTTATCAACCGGTCCTCTGTACCGGTTTACCTTATTTAAGGTATCTGATACTCAGCATCGTTTCTATTTTAACTGTCACCACATCATCTTTGACGGGTGGTCAGAATCCATCTTCTTAAACAACCTTCTTTCAGCTTATGAGGGAGAGCCTATCAAGGTATCAGGCAGTTATAAGGATTATATCAACTCTCAAGAACGTTACTCATCGACCACAGAAGCACAAGAGCAGATCAATTTCTGGAAACGTAAACTGAGTAAAGACACGCCATCTATCGAGTTGTTTAAAACTCAAAAACATAGAGAGAGCACTGGTAGTCCTGGTGGTGAGGTAACTTTTCAGTTATCTAAGAAAGAACTTCATTCATTAGAAACGTTTTGCCAGAACTCAGGAGTGACGCTCTACACGGGTCTCCTTTCGTTGTACAAACTCTTAATCTACAAGTTATCAAGTGAAAAAGACGTCTCGATCGGTACACCTGTTGCGGGGAGGTCGTTCGAAGGAACAGAGAATATCATCGGCATGTTTGTGAACACGATCGTCTTACGTAACCAGATCGAAGGGACGATGACGTTTAAGGATTTTCTTCAATCGGTAAAATACACGACGCTTGAAGCTCTTTCAAACGATAAAGTGCCGTTTGAGAAGGTGGTAGAGGCGGTCCAACCGAACCGAGCGTCGAACCAAAACCCGCTCTTTCAATACATGTTCGCTTTTCAGAACTATCCGGATGCCGTAACCACAACAGATACACTCAAACTGGGGCATACGGTCTTATTAAACAATCACACTTCGAAATTCGATCTAACTTTGTTTCTTGAACCTTCTGATGAAGGTCTTAAAGGGAAGTTTGAATATAGAAGTGACGTGTTCCAACAAAAGGATATAGACCGACTGGCTTCACTGTTTAAACAAATGTTTAAATTCATAGAATCTGAGAATCCGATCGATAAATGGTCGTTAGTAACAGATGAAGAACGAGAAAAGGTGATCTATGGTTTTAACAAGACACAGATGGCTTTTCCTGATGTTCATCTTCATGAACTGTTTGAAGGACAAGTTAAGAAAACACCAGATCACGTAGCAGCAGAATACGAGGGAGAAACGATCACGTACGGTGAGCTTGAAAGAAGGGCCAACCAGCTCGCTCATCTTTTGATACAGAAGGGCATCACTCCGGATACACCAGTCGGACTTGTGATGGGTCGATCCATCGAGCTCGTCATCGCGATGATGGGTATCTTAAAAGCGGGAGGCGCTTATCTTCCTTTAGATATCGAGGCACCCGAATCACGGATGAAAGACATCTTGATCGATGCGAACGCGCCGATCTGTATAACAAATCAAGCGTTAACACTCGGAGAAGAAAAAGAGATCAACGTTTTGATGTTCGAAGAGATTCTGAGTCGAATGGATGATCTCTCGACTGAAAAGCCGACGGTCGACCTGTCACCACTGAACTTAGTATCTGTGTACTATACGTCGGGATCAACCGGAAAACCAAAAGGCGTGAGCAGCACACATAGAGGCTGGGTGAACCGAGTTTGTTGGATGCAGAACAAGCACCATCTAAGAGAGGGTGAGACAGCCCTTCAAAAGACGACATTGACGTTTGATGATGCGGCGATCGAATTCTTCTGGCCGTTAATGGTAGGGGGAAGGATCGCTCTGATCCCACCGGGAGCACATAAGGATCCTCATGAAATCTTACGTTATGCCGTCCAGTATAATGTGTCACTTCTTCAGTTCGTACCGAGCATGCTGCAGATGGTCATAGACGAGATGACGCCAGAGATGAAAGAGAAGCTTCAAAACCTTCGAGTCGTTGTCTCGAGTGGTGAAGCGTTAAAAAGCGAACTGATGAACCAGTTCTATGAAAAGATGCCGGGCCATCTATACAACACATGGGGTGCGACAGAAGTATCGATTGATTCTACGTGCTTTGATTGTATAAGGGATCACACGGGTGGTTCATACATCGTGTCGGTCGGAAGACCGATCGATAACAACCGGGTGTATGCGCTCGATCGTTATCTTCTGCCGGTTCCAATCGGCGTGCCAGGTGACTTATACATCGCAGGCATCGGGCTTGCGAGAGGATATCTGAACAACCCTGAAAAAACAAAAGCTTCTTTTATGGAAGATCCTTTTTATCCTGGTGAACACATGTATAGAACCGGAGACCGCGGATATCTCACGGAAGACGGAAACATCATGTTCTTAGGAAGAGAAGATAACCAGGTAAAGATCCGAGGGATGAGAGTGGAGTTAGGTGAGATCGAAAATCGCATCCGCGAAATCGCCGGAATCAAAGATGCGGTGGTTTTGTTTCAAAAAGGAGATGTAATCTCCCACCTTATCGCCTACTACTCGAGTGATCAGTTTGATCTGGATGGGTTAACTATCAAGAACAAGCTCTCAAAAGAGCTTCCTGAATACATGGTACCGAGCTTTTATATGGAACTTCAACAGTTCCCGCTCAACGCTAACGGGAAAGTCGACCGAAACCATCTACCGAACATATCTGAATCGAACTTAGTCGTAAGCACAGAGTTTACGGCACCTTCAGACGATACGGAAAGAGAGGTCTTATCGATCTGGGTAGACAAACTAGGCATCGATCATATCGGGACGAACGATAACTTCTTTGAACTTGGCGGACACTCTCTGTTAGCCGTAAAGATCATGGCAAGTATCAACAAAGCGTTTTCTTTAGCGTTACCTGTAAAGGTACTGTTCGAGCATCCGACGATCAAAAGTCTTAGCGAAGTCATGAACGTTTACGAGAAGACAGATCTACTTACGATAACGGAACGAACAGATAAAACAGAAGTGGTCCCTTTAACAGATGCACAAAGAAGCATATGGTTTCTAGATCAACTCAACCAAGACAGCAAATACAACATGCCGCTCGTGTTGAGATTCGATGGACTCATGGATACCGAAAAACTCCAGCATGCGATCAACGCATTAATAGCACGACACGAATCGTTGCGGACTTCTTTTATCAATAGAGACGGTGAACCTTTCCAGATGGTCATGGATAGAGGGGAGATCGAGTTGATCAGACGAAAGGTTGAGAAGGTTTCGATTCAATCGATCGTCCAACAAGAACTTCTGACTTCGTTCGATCTTACTCAAGGACCTTTGGTGAGAGCCACTCTTGTCGAGATGGTCGATGAGATGTATCTGATACTCACGTTCCACCACATCGTCAGTGATGGATGGTCGCTCATGGTGATCAAAGATGAACTTATCAAGCTTTGTAACGGTGAAGAACTTTCGCCTTACCTTGTGCAGTATCCAGACTACGCACTCGCTTATAACGAACTAGTCGAAAGAAGCGAGAACAGTCAAAAACAGCTTATATACTGGAAAGAAAAACTTAGTGGACCCATACCTTTCGTGCAGCTGCCTCAAGATTTGGACGAAGACCGAAGAGGAAATAACACGATAAAACAACACGTGCCAAAACCGTTCTCTAAGATGATCAAGCAGTTCAGTAAAGACCAAAAATATACACCGTTCATCGTTTTTCTGAGTGCGTTTTATGCGCTACTCGCGCGACTCTCAAGAGAAGAAGATATCATCGTCGGAACACCGATCGTCAATCGTCCTTTAGAAGAGCTGGAAGGGTCGGTCGGCCTGTTTTTAAACACCTTACCATTACGAACGACGGTGAAGAGTGAAGGGACTGTACAAGAACACTTGGATATCGTACGTGATACCGTCTTCCATGCTTTTCACAACCAAGATGTTCCGTTTGAGAGAATCGTAGAGACTGTTCAGCCTGAGAGGAACTTAAACCGTAATCCATTGTTTGATGTGATGATCAACTATCGTAGTTTTGAAGAGAGAACAGATTTTAGAGTCGGCGATATGAATGTCCAAGAAGTGGATGTGGATGAGATTCAATCCAAGTTCTTCATGACGCTATATATCGAAGAAACAGAATCAGAATATGTGTTAGACCTTTCGTATCAGAACAGCACGTTCTCATCGAAGAGGATGGAGGCGTTCATCGAACAGTATTTGCATCTGTTAAGAACTTTTATCCAACAACCACAGATGATGCTAAAAGAATGTTCGCTCGTAACACCGTCGCTCGAATCTCTTCTTCCTGATTTAGAGAGTCAGCTGGTCTCAAAAGAGTATCCGCGTATCACGGATCTGATCAGGCGTTTCGGAGAGGAAACACCGGAAAAAACCGCGGTTGAAGAAGACGGCAACACTTATAGTTACAAACAGTTGAACCACGAAGTAGATCGAGTGGTGTCAGGCCTTCTTTCCACTATATCACCAGGTGACGTAGTCGCAGTTTACGGAAAACGAAGTTACCGTATGATCGTCTCTATCTTAGGTGTGTTAGAAAGTGACGCTGTATTTTTAAACGTAGATGAGAACGTACCAAGTGTTCGTTTAAAAGAGATGTTATCGCAGTCGAACGTGAAGCGAATTCTTCTGACAGAGGAGTTGAACCCAGACCACGTATCCGTCTTAGATGAACTTTCGCTACCACTATCGCGTTTTAATGAACTCAGTGGAAATGTCGTAGATCTAGCGACAATACCGAAAGAGAATCGTGGAGCTTATCTTTTCTTTACATCAGGGACTACCGGAAAACCGAAAGGGATCTTAGGAACACATAACGGATTGTCACACTTCTTAGAGTGGCAGCGTTCTAAATTTAAGATCAAACAAAGTGACCGGTTCGCACAGCTGACGAACGTGACGTTTGATGTTTACTTACGAGATGTTTTTCTCCCCTTATTATCGGGAGCGACATTATGTATTCCGAGTGAGCATGAAGACGTTCTGTCTTTTATAGAAGAACAGAAGATAACCGCGATACATGCGGTCCCATCTTTATCAAAACTCTGGATCAAGTCGTATGAGGGGATCCAATTGAGCGACCTTCGGTATGTTTTCTTTGCAGGAGAAGCACTTTCAAAAGAAGTGATCACGCTTTGGCATGCAAAAAGTCATGCGGAGTTAATCAGTTTATACGGACAAACGGAAACGACACTCGCTAAAAGTTTTTATGAAGTCTCTGGAACCGAAACCTATGAACATATGCCTATCGGTCGACCGCTACCTGACACCCAGATCTTTATCTTAAACGACAGTGGAAAACTGACAGGGGTCGGTGAAGCGGGTGAGTTGATCGTCCGAACACCTTATAAAACGCTCGGGTATCTAAATGTTCAGGAAACGTTTGTAAAGAATCCATTTACGGATTGTGAAGAAGACAAGATCTATCGTACAGGAGACATCGGTCGATATCTGCCAACAGGAGAGATTGAAATACTCGGCCGTCAAGATGAACAGATCAAGGTCAGAGGCGTTCGCTTCAACAAGCGTGAGGTAACAGAAGCGGTCAAGCGAATTCAAGGGATCAAGGAATGTTACATCCTTGAGGTAAAGGAAAAAGACGAGGTCACTCTATACGGCTATGTTGTGACAGATACTATCACATCAGAAGAAATCAGAGAGCAGTTATATCATGTACTGCCACTCAGTTTGATCCCGAACGCATTCATCGTTGTTCCGTATCTGCCTGTAACCGTGAACGGTAAAATCGACAAAGCGAAACTGCTTTCTTATAAGAGTCAAGAAGTGGAAGTAGTGAAGAAAGAAGCACTTCCTCAAGAACTACCGATCCAAAAGATATGGGAAGACCTCTTAAAGCTTCCTCATATGAGTAACACAGATAACTTCTTTACCCTTGGCGGCCATTCATTGTTGATCGTGAAGATGATCGGTAAGATCAAAGATCAATTCGGCATCGAACTCTCGTTGAAAGAGATCTTTAAGAACCCGACGATCCATAGTATCGCTGAATTGCTGTCGAAAAAGAAAGTCAAACCGAAGGGTGAGATCAAGCGAGTGAAGAGGGTTAAACAAACTATCAAGAATTAAAGGATGTGCCAGCAATGACCGTTTCAACCGAAAGTGAGGTTTATCTGTTACCAACGTCTTTTGGACAGGACCGGATCTATTTCTTTGAGAAGATGTTTCCTAACAGTGCGACGTACAACATCCCTTTTATTTTTAAGCTCAGAGGAACCATCCAGCCACAAACGTTAGAAAAAGCGTTAAGTAGAATCGTTGAGAAACATGAGATCTTACGAACGACGATCACTGAGGTAGAAGGGGAGCCGATGCAGAAGGTTTCCCTCTCTCCTTCTCTCTCATTCAAACAACTGAATAAACGAGAGATCGAACGAACGACTTCGCTCGAACAATATATGCAAGATTTTGCGCTACGTCCTTTTGATTTTAAATCAGAATCACTCATCCGTTTCGAGCTTATCCGCATCAAAGAAGAACTCTACTATTTATTGATCAACGTCCACCACATCGCATTCGATGCTTGGTCGATCGATCTCTTAAAAAAAGAGATACTCACCCACTATACGAGCATTGAGGAAGGGACGATCGATGAAGGTGAGGAACTTGAGCTGCAGTATGGAGATTTTGCGGGTTGGGAAAGAGGTGAGATAGATGAAGAAGCAATGGAGCTCCAGATGGATTTCTGGCGTGGGTATCTAGATGGCGCACCGCCACAGCTCGAACTGCCCACTGACTTCATCCGACCACTCCAACCCACATATGAAGGAGATAATGTAAGGTTCTCTATCCCACAAGAGCTTCTCTTGAAAGTAAGGGAATATGCGAAGAGTAACAAAGCGACACCTTATAGTTTTTTCTTAGCAGCATTCAACGTCTTGCTGTATCGATACACGGGACAAAAAGATATCGTGGTCGGCACTCCTGTTGCGAACCGTTCGGAAACATTTACGCATGACTTGCTCGGATTTTTTGTGAACACACTGCCGATTCGTTCCACGATCAACCCGTATAGTAAGTTTCCTAACTTTCTAAAGAAGAGCGTTCAAAACTTTATTCAGACGTTCGAGTATAGCAATGTACCTTTTGAGAGAATCGTACAAGCTGTAAACCCAGAGCGAATCACGTCCACACAGCCGATCTTTCAAGTCATGTTCACCTTTCATGAAGGTCAGAGAAACGATCAGAACGATGCGTTCCTCATCGAGCATGAGAAGATCTATACGAAAACATCAAAGTTTGACCTTGTTCTATACATCGGCTGCGATGACAAAGGTGGGATCGGTGAGATCGAATATAGTTCAGAGATCTTTACGAAGACCCGGATGAAGAAATTTATCGCGCACTACCTGTTGTTGATCGAAGAGATCTTAAAACATCCTAACAAGCCGATCTCTAAGATGAAGATCATGGACGATCATGAAAAGAAAGAGCTCACGCTTTTTAAAGAGAGTCATTATCCTACCAATCTATTTTTTCATGAGTGGTTTGAAGAAACGGTGAGAAAGCACGAAGCAGCGTGTGCGGTTAAGGATAAGCTTGCAAGTTGGACGTATAAACACTTAAACACCAGGGCTGATCAGATCGCGAACGAACTCATCAAGCGAGGAGTTAGAGCACCTTCCAGGATCGGTATCCAGATGACGCGATCGAACGAACAATTGGCCGCTCTGCTCGCGGTCTTTAAGATCGGATGCAGTTACATCCCGTTAGATCCTAGCCTACCTGTATCCCGAAGAGAATATATCTTAAAAGATTCAGGAGCTGTTCTCTTGATTCAAGACGAAGAGTACGAAGTAAGTGGGGTACCAGTCTTATTTGCGAAAGACTGTGAGATCGACAAGGAAGGGTCTATCCCGAAACTCTTAAGAAGTCCCCATGAAACAGAAGCTTACGTGATCTATACTTCTGGCACGACGGGTAAACCAAAAGGCGTCTCTGTTTCACAAGCTTCACTACTAAATCATATAAACGCCTATGTGGAAGCGTTTCCGTTCGAACAAGGTGAGAGGATGCTCCAAAACATCAACTATACGTTTGATGCATCGATCACGGAGATCTTTAGCCCGCTCGTTTCAGGTGTTGCTTTAATCTTGAGCGACTCGAACTGTCAGTTCGATGTGGATTATCTCGCAGAATTGATCCGTAGCGAACGAGTCACACGAGCCCAATTGTTTCATAGTCTCATAGAGAGGTTGATCGAACACCAATCGTTCACGTCAACAGAATCACTGCGCTATATCTTTACGGGTGGTGAAGCACTGAACCGCAGACTCGTTTTGAACTATTATGATCGTATGTCTAAAGAGGTACCACTCATCAACTTATACGGACCAACAGAGGCAACCGTGGCTTCAACCTATTTTTATACAACACCAGAGCACAAAGAAACGGTCGCACCGATCGGTATACCTTTTTCAAACTATCGTCTTGCGGTATTGGACGAAAATCAAGAAATGGTTCCAGTTGGAGTGACAGGCGAACTCTATATCGGAGGCAATGGCGTCTGTAACGGTTATATCAACCAACCTCAGTTAGACGAAACGTTCTTTTGGGAGTTAGACGTGTTGGGTAAGGTTGAAAGGTTCTATCGGACGGGGGATCTCGTGAAAAGACTCGACGACGGAAATTTGCTCTTTGTTTCTCGCAAAGATTCACAAGTGAAGATCAGAGGTTTTCGTATCGAACTTGACGAGATCAAGCAATGTGTTCTAAAGCAACAGGAAATTCAGGACGCAGCGGTCGTCGTAGAAAAAGTCGGAGAAGAGAAAAAATTGTTCGTATTTGCAGTACGCCATGAAGGAAGCCGTTTTTCGGCAAACGCACTCAAAGATCGCATGAGTGAGGAACTTCCACACTATATGGTACCGAACGTCATTGTATTTATGGAAAAAATACCGATCAACAAACACGGCAAACTTTTAAAAGAAGATCTACCATTTTCTCAGAACGATCTTGTTCGTTCTCTGAAGAAGATGCCGTCTTCTCTAATCGAAACAGAACTTGTCTCACTTTGGGAAAAGGTTCTTGGTACGAAAGACATCAGCATAGACGATGACTTTTTTGACCTTGGGGGTCACAGCATAAAAGTGATCGAAGTGGTCGGATATATCCGAAAGACATTAAAGGTCCAGCTTCCGATCTCGTCACTGTTTCAATATCGGACGGTGGAGACGCTCGCTAGACATATAAAAGAAAACAACTTCTCTACGGGTAACGTGATCGTTCCCTTAAAGAGGGAAGGAAAGAATGCGCCACTTTTCATCGTCCACCCAGGTGGTGGAGGAGCACTTTGTTATATATCGCTAGCGGACCATCTTAAGATCGATCACCCTATATATGGCATTCAATCCGTTGGTTATGATTCCGATGAATTAAGCCCACTCAAGACGATTCCCTTGATGGCGGAGCGTTACGTGGAGGAAATTCAGAAGATTCAGCCTTCTGGTCCGTATTTACTCGCAGGTTGGTCGATGGGAGGAACGCTATCTGTTGAGATGACCCGTATCTTAGAGAATCAGGGAGAAGAGGTCGCTTTTATCGGTCTGTTGGATGCTCATCCTTTCGATCATACGATGGTGGTAGAAAAAAGGGATCCACTCGTCGTTTATAGTCAGAACTTTGGACTCGATCCCACCGAGTTCGAACGCCTTAACAAACATGACCAGTACAGTTTACTGTTGCATGCAGCTAAAGAGAGGAACGTACTTCCTCATAACGCAGAACTAGAAGATGTAAAACGTATCCTTAACATCATGGCGATCAACAACCAAGCGAGCGATCATTATATCTTTTCAGAACCGATCAAGACCGATCTGACCGTCTTTTGTTGTAGTGAGCGTGATCCGAACCATTTTCATACCATCGTCGACCCTTCAGTTTGGGAGAAGCGGACGACCGGTAAAGTAGAAGCGGTCTATGTTCATGGTCATCATAACAACGTGATGAGTTCTCCATATGTTCAATACTTAGGACAGAAGATGACAGACATGCTTAAAGGGAGAGGGTAGAAATGACAAGTCAAGTAACAGGGAGGGTCACGAGCCCTCCACATGAACGCTATACCGAGACGATTCTGTATCCACAGTTCGACTTTGAACTGAAAAATTATCTACATCATTATGTATCGATCGAAAAAGCACTCATACATGCTTACAAAAAGATGGATCTTATCACACAAGATGAAGCGAGCGAACTGTATCATGCGATATCGGCGGTCGATCGAGAAGAGCTTCATAACAAGTCCAAAGAGAACTTAACAGACATCGCGCTCACTCTTGAGAAGTTCATCGATCAACAGATGAACAAGACGGTCACACGTTGGCACTTAGACAGAAGTCGTAACGATTTCCAAGCTTGTGCCCAGCTCATGTTCGGAAGAGAAAAGTGGCTTTCGCTCATCGAGAAGATGATAGGGCTCAGTCATCTCGTTCTATCAAGAGCGGACGAATATCGAGATACCTTGATGCCTGGATATACCCATTATCAATCCGCACAGGTCATATCGGTCTCTTTCTATCTTACTGCGATTAGTGAACACTTGATCGTTACACTCAAAAAGATGATCGACACACTCTATAAAATGAACGAACGATCCCCGCTCGGATCTGGAGCGATGTCTGGGCAAGAACTTCCGTTTGATTGTGACGTGATGGCCAAACAGTTAGGCTTCACTTCATATGTGGGCCACGCGCTGGTCGGTGTTGCTTCAAGAGATTGGACTCTTGAACTGGCTGAGAACCTTTCCTTCTTTGGAAATAATATGAGCCGTTTTCTTACAGATTTAATCAACTGGGGAAGCAGTGAATACCAGTTCATCCACTTTCCCGATGAACTCTCTGGAATCTCATCATCGATGCCTCAAAAACGAAATTACCCCATCTTAGAGAGAGCACGAGGCAAGACCAGCCATTTTAGCAGTTATTATGTGGACATCTTGTTAGGACAAAGAAGTACTTCGTACAGCAATCTGGTTGAGGTCTCAAAAGAAGCAGGGAAAAATGTTCCTCATCTCTTAAAAGAAGCCGATCATTTTCTCGATCTGTTGTTTTTGATCTTTGAACAGTTGGAGTTTCATACGGATATCCTCGAAGATCGTTGTCAGGAAGATTTCTTTGGCGGGTTCACACTCGCGAACCAACTCACGATAACAAACGATATCCCTTATCGGAAATCACAGGTGATCGCTGGAAAATTTATTACCGAAACGTTAAAACAAGGTCTCCATCCAAAAGAAGTATCTGTTCAACTTCTTCAGGACATTTGTGAGCAATACGGATATGAGAACAAGTTGAGCCAGAAAGAGCTTCTGGGTACCTTCGACGCGAAGCTTGGGCTCACGAAGAAAATTTCAAAGGGCTCGACTCATCCTGATGCTGTACAACAGATCATCTTCATTCAGGAATGTGAACTTCAAATTCTTCAGAAGCGATTCGCAGAAAAATATAACGAGATCCAATCAGGGATCAAAATATTGGATGACTGGATACACGAGAAGGGACAGATGGTATGAAAATAAAAGAGCCTCTACCGCTGTCTACAAAGAGACAAGGGTATGGAAGATCATGTGGCACGTTCGGGGAACTTCTGCAGGGAGTCCTGCCAAACGAACAAAACTTCCTAGTCACATTCCCGATCGAGATGTATTCAACCTGTACCTTCGTTCCGATCGACGGAGAAACACTCTCTATCATGCCAGAGGGGAAAGTAAAGTCTTTGCAGCTAGCTAAACGAATCCTAGAATTCTATGAACTGCCGTTGGGTGGACATCTGTTACTCAACAGTGAACTTCAGCAAGGAAAAGGGCTCGCAAGTTCGACCGCTGATATGGTAGCTACGGCTAGGGCGATCGAGGATTATTATGATTTTTCAATTCCCGTCATCCTCTTAGAAGATTTTATCAGAGAGATCGAACCCTCTGATGGCATCATGCATGCCGGGGTCGTGGTCTATTATCATAAAGAACTCCGATTAAAAGAAGCGTTAGGAGACTGTCCATCGTTTACCATCCTTGGAATCGATGAGGGTGGGGAAGTGGATACCGTCCAGTTTAACCGAACGGCTAAACCATTCACAAAGAGTGAGAAACAAGAGTACGAATCACTTCTAACTCAAATGTGTACCGCTTTTAAATCGAACGACCTCGAATGGATCGGGAAGATCTGTACGAGAAGCGCTATCTTGAACCAAAAGTTAAAACCGAAAAAGCACTTGGAACACTTGATCACGATCTGTCAGGAGATCGGTGGCATCGGTGTAGTGACCGCTCATAGTGGGACTTATATCGGTATGCTCCTTCATGATCGAGACCCACAATATCAAAAAAAATTAAGTGAAGGAACGAACAGGTTGAAGGGACTTGGGTTCCCTGTACAATCTTTTCACTCTATCACGAGAGAGACGGAGGTATTGGCATAAATGGCTCTATCGATGATCGAACTAATCGGAAAGACCCCTCTCGTTCAACTGAGACGAGAAACCATAGAACATGCTTCTGTCTACGCCAAACTTGAAATGCATAATCCGTTCGGCATGAAGGACCGAGTAGCCAAACAAGTCATCTTAGAAGCAAAACGTACAGGAGAACTCAAAGAAGGTGCGCCGATTGTTGAGAGTTCTTCGGGAACCCTTGCGATGGGGATCGCTCTCGTTGGAACCTACCTCGGACACGACGTTCATATCGTAACAGATCCGAGGATCGATCAGTTAACGTATACAAAGATGAAATCACTCGGTGTCCATGTACATATCGTGGATGAGATGGGACCGAGTGGCGGCTGGCAGCAGGCGAGACTTGATTATCTAGATGGTCTTCTAATGCGCTACCCGAATGCGTTCTGGCCGAAACAATATGAAAATATCGAAAACCCAAGGTCTTATCATGAACTTGCAGATGATTTAATTGCTGAAATGGGTCACGTAGATATCTTGATCGCTGGTGTAGGTAGTGGAGGATCGCTCTGTGGAACGGCAGAGAGGCTTAAAGAGTACAATCCGAACGTGAAGATCATCGCGGTGGACGCTGCTGGCAGTTCTATCTTTCATCAGAACGATCGACCGGGTCGTTTGCAGGGCGGGCTCGGAAACAGCCTTCAGCCGAAGAACGTGAACTATTCAATCATCGATGAAGTTCACTGGTTAAACGATGAAGAAGCGTTCTCATGGACTCTCGAACTCGCGCGATATGAGAAGATCTTTGCCGGAAACAGTTCTGGAAGTGTGTATGCTGTAGCCAAGTGGATCAGTCGTACGGTCGATCCTAACACGAAGATCGCCTGTATCTTTCCTGACCGAGGGGACCGCTATTACACGACGATCTATGATGAGATGTATCTGAAGAATAAAGAGATCAATCCTTTTGCTCTTAATGATTCTCCTAGAAAAATTGAGCATATCCAAGATACGGATCAGTGGTCGTACATATTTTTTGAAAACGGGAAGTGCTTACATGAAAAAGCTATTGTTTATTGAGTCCAATACGACTGGAACAGGGATGCTTGCGATCCAAAAAGCAAGGACGTTAAACGTCGAGCCCCTCTTTATCACGAATGACCCGTCCCGTTACAAGGGTCTTCCTAGAGATTGTAAGGTCATCGTCTGTGACACGAACGATATCGAGACGCTTCATCACTCAATAAAAAAGAACGTGTCGCAAGAACAGATCGCAGGGATCACGACGACGAGTGAATTTTATATCCACACGGTCTCCCTATTAGCAGAGAGGTTCGATCTGCCAGGGAACCCGGCGATTGCTGTAGAGGCGGTCCGAAACAAAGCTTCTGTGAGGAGCTGGTTGAAAGATGCGACACACCTCTATAAACCTTGGTTTTTAACGGTGGATTCTTTGGATCAGTTAACAGAGAAAAAAGAGCTTCTCTCTTTCCCTTGTATCGTTAAACCAGTCGATGATAGCGGTTCGAATCGAGTGGTCAAGTGTGAGACATACGAAGCGGTAGAGAAGTTCGTTTTGAGTCAATTGAAGATCGAGAGAAACACGAGGAATCAGCTCGCGAAAAGACTCGTACTCCTCGAAGAATACGTGGGTGGACAAGAGTATAGTGTCGAGATGTTCTCCTTTGAAGGTGATCATCAGTTGATCGGTATCACAGAGAAGACGGTTGGGGAAGGTCCTTATTTTGTAGAGATGGGACACGTTTTTCCCGCTCCTGACCTTTCTCACGAGATGAGAGAAAGTATAAAGGTTGGAGCACTCGAAGTTTTAAACACGATGGGATGGAGAAATGGTCCGGTTCATCTAGAGATCAAATTGAAAGATCATAAGATGTTTGTTGTAGAGATGAACGGAAGGTTAGCGGGTGGTATGATTCCTGAACTCATCCGTTACTCAACGAGTACCGATCTACTCACACAACAGATAAAGATCGCAATCGGACAACCGCCCGAGATTAATAAGTTTTCTTCATGTTTTGCGGGAATCCGCTTCTTCGTTCCCCTTACTTCAGGGAGAGTTAAAGTATGCCCGATTCAGCAGCAAGAAGAGATCAAAGACGTGAAAATAAACGTAGAAAACGGTCAGTTTGTCGAGAAGGCGACGAATGCTTACGGAAGGTTAGGGCATATCATCGCTACACATACAAACAGCGATGCGCTGAGAAGTATACTAAGGCAAACTGAGATCGTCACAATAAAAGAGGAAGAAGGTGCTCTACGATGAACTATTTAAGCGATACCGTGACACTCCCCACTGACGAGATGATGAGATCCATACAGAACGCGCACCTCGGCGATGATGTTTATGGACAAGATACTACCGTGAACGTACTTGAAGAAAAAGCCGCTTCTATGATGAACATGGAGGCTGCGTGTTTCATGCCGAGCGGAACGATGGCGAACCTTGCTTCTATCATGGCCCATTGCCCAAGAGGCTCAAAAGTACTTGTTGGTAACGAATCAGATATTTATATCTACGAAGCGGGAGGGGCATCCGTCTGTGGCGGAATCATGTATGAACCGATACCTACTCAAACAAACGGAGAATTAGCGATCGGTGATCTAGAGAAAGCTTTTCCTGTTGATGTCGATGACCCTCAGTTCGCCCTACCCGCACTCATCTGTTTAGAGAACACGCATAACCGCTGTGGGGGTAAAGTATTATCGGATTCTTACTTAAGAGAGGTTTATGAGTTCAGCAGAGAAAAAAATGTTCCGATCCATATGGATGGAGCGAGGATTTTTAATGCTGCGGTTGCTTCTGGTGTTGATGTGAAAGAGATCACGGAGTATGCAGATTCTATCCAGTTCTGTTTATCAAAAGGATTATCCGCTCCTGTTGGATCGATCGTAGCTGGAAGTCATGAACATATTAAAAAAGTTCGGACCCTTCGTAAGATGCTAGGTGGGGGGATGCGTCAAGTTGGGATCATCGCAGCTCCCGCAATCATAGCATTAGAAACGATGATTGATAGATTAAGTGAAGATCACGCTCGTGCACGTGATCTTGCGAGGGGACTATCTTCTATTAAAGGGATTACACTAGAACCTGAAGTTATCGAGTCTAATATCATCATGTTTAAAGTTGATCCGAACCTCTACTCGTGGCAAGAGTTCCTGAATGTGACAAGTGAGAAGGGTATCGTATTCTCAGAGATGGGTTACGGCAGATTGCGTGCAGTCGTTCATCGTCATATTACAGACGAGGACATCTTTAAAACGGTAGAGTCCGTCAAAGAAATCATGACCCCATCTTTAATAACGAAATAGGTTTATCTTTTAGCATACTGTTCCTCAGTATGCTTTATCTTTTTTAATAAGGTTTCTGCCAACTCTTTATCTTCAATTCTTTCAATTCGTCTTATAGAATCTGCAACGAGTTTATCCCCTTCAGCACGGTCTCCTTTTAAGTAACAAACCTCAGCAAGCGCTCTCATAGTACGAAGTAAAAAGAGTTCTTTTCCTTCCAAAGAGAATACTGAGATCGCGTCTGTGAAATATTTATAGGCATTCTCATAATCTTTTTGTACTTCGTAAACAATCCCCAACAGATGGTAGAGTTCTCCTTTTGAATAGAATAGATGGTTACTTAATAGATAATATTGTAGCCGGTAAGCCAGATCGATACACGCATCATATTGTTTTTTTAAATAATGGATATACGCCATATTATATGCCACTCGAGGGTACAGAGACTTATCTTCCACTGATAATAACGTTTCCCAAGCCGTTAGCCCTTTCGATAAGAATACGGCGGCTTCATCATATTCTTTCGTTTCGATGAGAATGATAGCAAGTGAGTTTGCAATATTGATATCCAGTTCTGTGATCACTTTATGGTTTAGTAGTTTTCTCAATGATTTTTCTGCTTTTTTAGGAAACCTCTCTTTCTTATGAGAGAGTATCGCCTTTTGCCACTCGATGAAACGGATAAAACTTTTATCTAACTGGTGGCTGTTTTTTCTTATATAGTTTTCTGCTTCTTCAATTACGTATTGCAAGGAGTTGAAATCTTGTTGGTATAAACTTTCGCGGCAAAGTTTTTTTATCTTTGAGACGTAGATCGCAGAGGAGTCTTCTTCAGGTGTAAGGACAAAATCTACAGAAACATTTAATTTTTGGCAAATATTTTGTAGGACATCAAGTCGTGGCAACTGAGTGGATTTTTCTATCCGGTAAAGAGTAGATTCGTCACAAATGTTCTCAGCTACAAATTGCCTAGAATAACCGTTCTTTTTACGAATCCATTCAATTTTTTGACCTATATGTTTCATTTATCCTCCTAAAAATGACAATTATGTAAGAAACCTGCGTAAATGCATATATAACTTAACATATATTTATTTGATAATGATACTAGATACTTTCAAAGGAGGAAAAGATAGGATGAAAAGACTAAAAAAATTCGTATACGCAGCAATGCTTTTAACCTTACTATTCGGTAACCCGGTGGTAGATAAGGCTATAGTAATAGTAAATGGACCGGTTGATGACCCGATCATCGGACACCACTAAGAAAACGTGTCAACGTATGAGGTGATTGTTAATGGGGAATAAAGTACTATTTGTAGACTTTAGTAAAGATAGGAAGAATACACATTCGTTGATCGAATTGTTGTCAAAAAGGGGATATCACTGCCATTATTTGAACCATTCATCATCTCTTTCAGATTCCGTTTTTACTAATTCTTTTGACCTAGTCATTATGAACCTTGCAAAAGGTGAACTCATTCATACTAATTTTGGAGAGTGCAAGAAGATCTTACTCGTAGGTAAGGGAGAGAAACATCTTCTCTCCTATGTCAAAAATACGCAAGCCGTCATCAATCGAGATAACATCCACGAGCTCTTAAAGGCAATCTTGGTCATTCAGAACGGTGGATTTTATATATCTGAAGAGTTTAGAAACGATATCATGCCTGAGATCAATCTTGATTCTCATGTTCATCAAGATATCGACCTCATCTCTGTGTTAACCGAGATGGAACTAAAAGTGGTCGAAGAACTGATCAATGATAAAACGAACCAGCAGATCGCCGATACTCTGTATCTCAGCAAACGGACAGTGGAATATCATATCGCTGCGAGTATGCAGAAATTAAGAGTAAAGTCCCGCGTCGGACTCGCTGTGAAAATCACAAAAGCGAATCTTATCTGTAAGTTTTCAGGATCCACCCCTGCGATTCAATCTATATTATAAAACGTTAAAATGAGTCCCTACACGGGGGCTCATTTTTTTAGTATTGATTGCGTGATTTACGGGTGTTTTAGCCCTTCTCTTTTCTTATGATGAACATGCAAAGTTTTACGCTCAAACAAAGAAAGGAGATATACATGAAAGGTAATTTTGTGAAACTAAGACCACTTGAAGAAGAAGATTATGCGTTGTTCTCACAATGGGTCGTACCGTCTAAGACCAGTGCACTAGCGAGAGGGTCCCAAGACTTTGCGACTACAGAAGAGATCAAACAGGATATCAAGCATGGCAATACTCGCTATGCGATGGTCCTTACACACGAAGATAAGAAGATTGGGTTCGTATCATGGCAGCCTCAAAAGTATGACGGAAGTTATCTTTTAGGTGGAGTAATCGGTGATCCGGATCTTTGGGATTCTGGATATGGAGCAGAAGCGTCCATCTTGATCATGGACTACCTTTTCCATTTCAAGAACGCGCATAAAGTCCAGTTCATCAACGGGTTACATAACTTAAGATCTGTCCGATTCCTACTCAAGAACAAAGTTGTCATCGAAGGGATCCTACGGGATTATTTCTTCTTAGACGGTGAGTACCATGATGCGATCGTCTCTTCCATATTAAGAGATGAGTATTACCAAGATGAACAGAACATGCCAGAAGACAGTATTCCTCGTGAGGAGAAACAAAAGATTCGTGAAGAACTCTATGAGTACATGAACGGCTATTGGCTGAAGAACACGTTTCCTGACCTCGTGACAAAAGGTGAACTTCATGAAGTGGAATGATGAAGTCGTCGTCATCACAGGAGCCAATAAGAGTATAGGAAAAGGAATGGCATCTCATTTTGCTTCTCTTGGTGCGAGTGTCGTCTTAGGATACCGAAGCTCAATGGAAGAGATCGAAAAAATCGTTGGTGAGATCAGAGAAGAAACGGGGAACCACAACGTCTCCTATGAAAAGATGGATGTAAACGACAGTGGAGCGATCGAAGAAGCAGTCGGACGAATCATCAAGAGGTATAAGAAGATCGATGTTCTCGTGAATAATGCAGGTGTCAGTTACGGCGGCGCTTTGATCCCGAGTAACCCACTCGACAAATGGGAAGAGATCATCCAAACGAATATCATGGGCACGATCAACTGTATTCATGCGGTTTCCTTGCATATGCTGACGGCGCAGAAGGGATCCATCATCAATATCGCCTCTTTAGCAGGACTCGTCGGGATGGAGAGACTAAGCGCTTATAGTGCGAGTAAAGCGGGTGTCATCGGACTCACTCGTTCACTAGCGAAAGAATATGCTCGTTTTCAAGTGCGGGTAAACGCAGTGGCACCGGGTTACATCGAGAACACCGGCATGGTAGACCGTATCCCAGAAGATCAGATGAACGCGTTTCACAAGAAGATCGCGATGGGGCACCTCGGTGAAGTGAGTGATATTGCAGAAGCCGTATCCTTCTTAGCATCTTCTAAATCAAAGTATATTACCGGCCAGACGCTAGTCGTTGACGGCGGATTAATGTAGAGAAAGAGTGGTAGTGATGAAAACAGCGGTTCTATTCCCACCGTTGATGGCGATCAAAGAGAAAAGCTTCTATGATCTCTATCAACAGTACCCTCATGTTCAAAGAAAGTTTCAAGAAGCGAGTGACATCTTATCACTCGATCTGGTCCAACATTTTTTCTCAGATGACGAGAGTGAAATAAATCGAGGTCTGGTCGCAAGGCCAAGTATCGTGACATTGAGTACGGCACTCTTTGAGATGTTAAGAAGTGAATTGGGAGAGATCTCCTACTATCTTGGACCGAGTCTCGGGCAGATGACCGCGATCCATTGTAGCGGATCTCTCGATTTCCCCACTACGATCCAAATGGTGAAGAGCATGGTGGAACTAGAAGAACAAGATGAAGCGAACAAAGGGCATAGCGTCTACTTCTTTTATAACATTGATGTCGAAAAGTTAGAACTGGCTATGAAAGAGATCAGGCAGCAGGGAGGGTATCTTGAACCTTGTATGTACGCCAATCATAACCAGATGATCATCAACGGTGACATTAAGAGTCTTGAGAAGTTGAACCACCTCGTCGTTCCTCAAGGGGGACTCGGGGTAACGATTCCTTTCGGACCCCCTGGACATTGTTCGTTATTGCAGAACGTTGTGGACCGTTTTAGTGAACAGTTCATGCCTAAAGCCACCTTTCTTGATCCTGATCGCCCACTCGTTAGTAACGTGGACGGAAATCTGCTTCTGACAAAAGAAGAGGTCATGAACGAGATCGTCGGACAGTATACAAGAAGTGTCCAGTGGTATCGCTGTCTACAGCGTCTTTGGAGCGATGGTGTGAGACGGTTGGTCGTACTCGGTCCGGGGAACTTTATCACGAAATCTTTACAGTTCACGGATATTCCGTTTGAAGTCGAGACGTATCTAACGGCCGAAGAGATAAACAACAAACTAACAAGTGTTATCAAGGAGGTGTAACGATGGAAGCCATTCTTTTACCAGGACTCGCTCCTTCTTCGTACAGTGAAGTGAAGGAATTCATCCACCATAGTCCTTTTGCGATCAAACGTTTTCAAGAGGCGAGTGAAGTGATCGGTTACTCACTGATCGATGCTTTTAAAACAGCGGGTGAGAGAGACTATGAAGTATATGAGAGTGCGTTCTTAGCGAACTCTATCGCTCTACTCGATCATTTTAAAGATCGGTATGGAATCGAACCTAACGTTGCGATCGGCCCTAGCTTTGGCGTGTTAGGAGCAGCTGTGTATACGAAATCACTAACGTATGAAGAAGCTATGTGGCTCACTCATGAATCTGGGAAAGTATCAAAAGATTTCTATCTCAATCTAGAAGGTGATTTCCAGACTCATTTTGTTTATAACTTATCACTTAATGAAGCTAACGACCTCATCCAGTCGTTCACCCAAAGAGGGAAGTATTTAGAACTTGCAGGTTATCTCGAAAAAGTGGTCTGTCTGTGCGGGCCCAAAGTTGTGATTGATGAGTTGAAGGAAGAACTCAACCACAAGCCTAAATGTTTTTCTCTTCATACGATGAACCAGCCTATCCACAGCAAACAGTTAAGAGAACTCAACCAAAAACTCAAGAAGAGTATTTTTATGCAAGTTGATTTTAAGCCGATCCATGGAACGTTCATATCAGACGTGAACGGAGCTCTGATCACAGATCCTGATGAGTTCAAACAGACCATACTAGATGGGTATGACAACCCAGTACGTTGGGATCTTGTAAAGGGCAGAATCGATCAACTCGGACTCCAAAAGATATACGTGATCGGTCCAAAGAACCTTTTCAGTCAGTTGCTTAAAAATCAGATACAAACGATCGACGTTGGACCAGACAACGTGTTTACGTCAGGAGCCGTGAAGTAAGGTATGAGCCGTGAAATTTTTACACCAGACGGTACATACTCTTATGAAATGTTTCTTCAAGAAGTTTGGGGTTGTGTCGATTATTTGACCGCTAAAGGGGTAAAAGCCGAAGATCGTGTCCTCTTGTCTATGGAGAACTCGTTCTCTTATATGGTTACGGTGTTTGCTTTGATAGAGATGAAGTGTTCGATTGTTTTAGTAGATTGCTTGGTAAACGGAGAAGAAGTCACGAGGATCGCGTTAGAGTCAAAGAGTAAATGTTCGATCACCGATCGACTCGTCCCTTTTTCTGATGCTTTGATCCACATCACGATGCCGACACATGAGAAAAGGATTTCGACGAAAACGGATGAGCTCTCCATTGAAGGATGGATGACGTTAAAAGACGCACTGATCCTTTACACTTCAGGTTCTACAGGAAACCCGAAAGGCATCGTAAAATCGGGTCGATCCTTCGTATGTAACATCGAATCAACGATGAAGAGGATGCGGTACTACCGTGAAGATGTTCTTCTGCCTTTGATCCCGTTTACACATTTTTATGGCCTGTCTATCCTCTTCATCTGGTGGCTAGAGAAGTGTGATCTTGTTCTATGTAACTATAAAGATATCAGAAGTATTGTGAAAGCGATCATCGATAAAAAGGTGACAGTCGTGGATGGAATCCCCTCCACCTATTATGTATTCAACCGGTTGTTGAACAAGCGCTCAGAATCTCTTCAGTCGATCAAAGAGTCAAACGTAAGGATGTGGTGTGTCGGAGGAGCCCCACTATCTAAAAAATTGAGTGGTGAGTTCGAGCGCTTGATGGATAAACCGCTTTTGGATGGCTACGGTCTATCAGAAGTGGGGAACGTTGCTCTGAACGTTGAGAGTCCTAAGTTTGGGTGCGGACAGCCGATCGATGGTGTGAGACTAAAAGTCGTTCGTTCTGACGGTAAAGAGAGTGAATTCTTAGAGATAGGAGAAGTTCTTGTCCATTCTTCTGGCATGATGGAATGCTATTTTGAGAATCAGGAAAAAACAGACGAGGTCTATCAAGATGGATGGTTCAAGACGAACGATCTAGGTTACTTAGATGCTCATGGAAACCTCTTTATCGTGGGCCGATTAGGCGAAGAGATCCTACGGAACGGATATTTGATCTATCCTGCTAGTATCGAAAAAGAGATCGAAGATCGTTTAGGAATCAAAAGTAAGGTCATCTCGGTAGAAGATGAAAAGAAAGGTGCCGTTCTTCTGTTGTTTGTGGAAGCTACTGAAGAAGAGAATCAACTGAAAAGAATGATAAACCAGGCACTAAATCCCATATTGAGGCCAGATAAAATCATCGTGTTAGATGAGTTTCCGTATCTTGCGAACGGGAAGATCGATCAGATTCAGATTAAACAATGGGCTACACACTACAGCAAAGGAAAGGAGAGGGAGTTATGGGTTACGTAAGTGTGTTGGATAGACGCACTTCTTTGATGGAAGTACGAAAAGAAACCCTCGATCGAACGATAGAGTACATGGAAAACAACCGAAAGGCGATCGAAGATATCTTACTGGAGATCTCTACGTACCGAACAGTAGAAGAAGAGTTCGAGACCGCTATACGAACGCTCAAGAAGGGCTATATGGAAGTGGAGATGAATCAGCCTCCGACCATCAACAAGATGTCTGTTTTTATGCCATCGAACCTTATTCTTTATTCGTATGTTTTGTATCTACTCATTCCTTCTTATTATACGAAAGAGATTGAGTTTCGCAGTTCCAATCAAGTGATCGACCAAGTGAGGAGACTTCATGATCTCTTGAAGCAGGCACACGAGCTGCCGATCACACTGCTCGAGTTATCACATAGACAATATATGAAGCGTTCTGCACTAGAGGCCGAAGTCGTGGTGTTTACGGGTACGTATCAAAACGCTGAACAGATCAAATCTCAGTTTAGAAATGAACAGATGTTCATCTATTTTGGACAAGGAGTGAATCCCTTCATCCTTTTAGAAACAGCAGATATTGAGAAAGCTGTTCATGATCTCATCCAAGCGCGCATGTTCAATACGGGACAAGACTGTATGGGGCCGGATGTGGTGTATGTACCCGTTAACGTACGAAAAGAGTTTACTGATTATTTAGTGAATTCTCTTAAAAACCTGAAGTTTGGAGACAATCAGGATCCCTTCGCTGATTATGGGAAGATGTTCTACACTTCGACTCTAGAGTCGATCGGTGAGTATCTGAATCAACATAGTCAATTTATCGAACACGGCGGTACGATTGATTTTTGGAATAAAGTCATCGAACCCACCGTGATCACGAGTTCTCTAAAAGACAACTTAGAGATCGAAGAGTTCTTCTCACCCATCTTTAACGTTGTAACGTATGAAGAAGTGGACGAACTAAAGAAAATAGTTCAAGAGAGCTACTTCCGAGAACGTGCGATGGGGGCTAGTGTTTACGGAACAGATGATAACGGACTTGTTGATGTATTAAGACGAAAACATGTGGTGAGTATCAATGAGACGCTATTTGCTATCGAGAACGGTAACGAACCGTTCGGTGGCTACGGACCGATGGCTAACTACGTATACTACAAGAACCAGCTGCACATCAAACCGTTATTGATCTCAAACGTGTTACGTGAGCTATGGAGCAGCGAGGAGCCTCTGGATGACTAAACAGACTGTTTGGGAAAAGGTAGCATCGTGTCTCGGTGCGTATGGAACAGAGATCGTTTTTGGATTACCGAGTGATGACTTAAAACTGTTACAGTGCATCGAAGAGAAGGAGATAGAATTCTTCTCTGCTAAAGATCAAAGCAACGCTCTATACATGGGAACGGGTTATTCGTTAGCTTCAGGTAGACTGTCTGTATGTCATATCGGCAAAGGCCCCGCTGTAGCGAGTAGCATCACAGGTGTTTTAGAAGCGAGTTCGCAGAGTATACCGCTCTTAATCATCGCTACCGCTACAGATACGAACCGCTATGGTTCAAAGAAAGCCTTTCAAGAAGCTGATCAGTTGAAGTTGATCTCACCTCTCACGAAGTGGAGTCATCGGGTAGAGAGCGCTGCATCTGTTGGGTGGGTATTAAAGAAAGCGATCTTTACAGCGATAAATGGTTCTCAGGGACCGGTCTATATCGAGATCCCTGAAAACATCGGCAGTGAGCTCGTAGATGAAGAACTCTTTTCTTTTAAGCATTTCCACGTTTCAAATAAAATTCCATCATCAAACTCTATCCGTGAAGCACAGAGGTTGATTCATAACGCGAGAAATCCTGTCATTTTAGCGGGTGGTGGTTGTAAACGTTCCACCAACAGATCAACGACCACCCAGCTCGCAGAGCTGATTGACGCACCGATCTTTGTGACGGCATCTGGAAGAGGGTGTGTGGATGAAAATCACCCCTTATTCTGTGGTCTTGGAGGCTTATACTCTTCAAGTGAGATGGACACGCTCATCAAAGAGTGTGACCTCTTCCTCTCACTCGGCAGTAAACTCGAAGAAACGGTGTTATTCGGGTGGGAAGAACACCTCTTATTGAGGGACATGATTGAGATCAACATCGACGAGAACGATTTTAACCTCTCTTTTGACAGCTTAAAACTAGTCGGAGAAGTCGGTTCTACTCTTAACCTTTTAATTGAAACCATCGAACCATCGTTTAAAGTTACATCACAGAATAAAGTCAGCATCATCAAAAAGAAGTTGCACGAGCAAAAACAAGAGATCCTGCAAAGAAACGATGAACTGAAGGTCATCGATATTCTAGAAGAGATGGAAACGACTCTAGCCGAAAACAGTGTACTGGTTCACGAGAACGGCCTACAAGACATGTGGAGCTATTTTTATCCGAATTTCAAGTTAAAAAACGAGCAGAACGCTATAGTCCCGAGTGAACAGACGAGCCTTGGGTTTGGGTGTGGAGCGGCTGTAGGTGTGAAGAAAGCTCATCCAGATCGTCCTGTTATAGCACTCGTAGGAGATGGGGCGTTCAACTTGTTCAGTGTAGAACTTCCTACACTCATCACGCAAAAGATCCCCATCATCTATGTTGTATTAAAGAACGGGGGATATGGTTGGTTAGAATTTCAGAACAACAGTCAGGAGACGAGCTTTGTAGAACCTTCGCTCTCTTTAGTGTCTATCGATCACGAGCAACTGTGTGTTCTTCCGTTAGTTGAGAAGAACCAACTAGGAAAGGTTTTTTCAGAGAGTATCAAAAGGATGAATGAAGGAAAGACGGTTGTGATCGAAGCGACGGTTCACCTAAATGATGTTCCTAGTGCGTTAAGCGAATTGTATGGAGATTTTCCAGTAAAGGAGGTTGTTCAATGACGACACAAACGGTAGTAAGACCGAGTATTGTTGAGACGACAGGATTGAAGATCCCCGTCACGATTCAAGGAGCGGGTTTTGCCGTTCCGAGTCAGATCGTAACGAACGACGAACTGAGCGAGAAGTTTAATACAACCGATCAGTGGATCCAAGAGAAGACCGGTATAAAAGAAAGACGGTACTTAGAAGATGGCCGTACAACTTCAGATCTATGTATCGAAGCAAGTCTAGAAGCGATCGCAAAAGCGGGTATCCAACCCTCAGACCTTGATGCGATCATCATCACTACGACGACTCCTGATCAATGTCTACCATCAACGGCGATGATCATAAAAGATGCGCTTGGGGCTACTCGTGCGATGCCGATCGATTTAAACCAGGCTGCCTGTGCAGGTGGGATCTATTCGATACTGATCGGCTCACACTTACTTCAGAACGAACATATGAACAACGTTCTTGTGATCGGCGCTGAAATCCTCTCACGAATCATGGATCCTACAGACAGAAGCACGTCGGTGTTCTTTGGTGACGCTGCTGGAGCTGTTGTTCTTCAAAAGACAAGTGAAGGGTATGGGCTGTTAGCGTGGGATGTGGATTCCAAGTTGAATGATGCTGTCAAGATCGTGGGTGGTGGGGCGACGCCACTTCCAGAGGGAGAGACGCTCGAGAGCGGTCAGTACATCAAGATGAACGGTAGAGAAGTTTGGAACGTAGCGACTGAAGCGATCCCATCATCCATTCGTAACGTCGTAAAGAAGGCAAACTTAACGATCGAAGATATCGATCACTTCTTGATTCATCAAGCAAACGTCAACATCGTGCGTGCAGCGTTAGACGAACTTCAGGTACCGGAAGACAAGACAACGTTTACGGTTCACGAATACGCCAATACAGGATCAGCGACTCTCTTTTCTGTCCTTTATAAAGCGTTACAAGAACAACGTATCAATGAGGGTGATACGATCGTCTTCTCGGCGATCGGAGCAGGTTTTCTTTGGGGCTCACTCTGTTTAAAATACATCAACAATTAAAAATAGAAGGGTTGGATTTTAGATGAAAGAAATGATGAAAGAGAAGATCAAGTTGAAGTTTATCAGTTCATACAAGTTATCACTCACACCGGATGAGATCGATGATGATGCAGCATTATTCGGAGTGAACTCTCCTTACGGTCTAGATTCGATGGATGTTTTATTCTTTATCAATCATGTGAAACAAGATTATGAACTCGAGTTAGGGGCTATCGATACGGAGAGCTTTAAGACGGTTAACAACATCGTGAACTTTATTGAAAAACAAGCTCAAGAACGTCAGACGAACTAATCCACGGAACCCTGTACACACAGGGTTTTTATTTTCTTCCTATTAGAGAAAGGTCAGGATAAACATGGTAAATAAAATCGTCATAACGGGTCTAGGGATGATCAATCCACTCGGTCATACCTGTCTGGAGGTCTATAACGCTTATCAAGACAAGGTGAACTCTATCAATCAAGGCATCTCTCATTATGACCCTACCAACCACTTTGAAAAAAAAGAGATCAACCGACTAGATAGTTTTTCTCAGTATGCGATCGTTGCAGCGAACGAAGCGATCGAACAAGCGAAACTAAGTGACTATGAAGGTTCGATGGAAGAAATCAGTGTTATCATCGGTGCTTCTGGAAACGGAGCGGATCGGTTTCTTCAAGAGAATCACGAACTCTTGATAGAACGAGGTCCTAAACGGATCAGTCCCTATTATTCATCTGCAGCGATGATCAATTCACCACCCGCTGAGATCGCTTTAAAGAACGGGTTTCAAGGTCCGTCGGCTGCTGTCTTGGCAGGAGAGGCAAGCGGTCTACTCGCTCTCGGTCAAGCGGTGAACTATATCCAAAACGGTAGTTGTACGATCGCTATAGCTGGTGGAACACAAGGAGATATCTCAATTCTGACGGAAACAGGATACGAAAAATCAGCTATTATTTCAGAGTACCCACACCATCCACTCAACCCAGGAGCGGGAGCTGTCGTGATAGAAACAGAGAAAGAAGCAAGACGAAGAGGTGCAGAACCCATAGGTGAAGTGATCAGCTTTTCCATGAGTACCGTGAGTGATGAAGCAGAGGTTAAAGAAGCGGTGATTGATGCTTTAGCAGAAGCTAACATTGAAACACATATGGTCGACTTGATCGGTGTAGCGGAAGAAACGGATGTTGTAACATCGATCTTTAAACAGGATGTCGAAGTTCTTTCGCTTAAAGAATCAATGGGTAACACGCTTGCAGCGAGTGGTGTCAATCAAGTCATCTTAAGCCTTCTATCACTTAAGGAGACGGGAAAGAAACAAGCGATCGGGCTGGTTAACAGTATAGATCCCGCGGGGCATTTTGGATGTTTAATCATTAAAGTAGTTTAGGAGACAGATAATGGATAACTTTGATATTCAAAAAGTGCTTCCTCACCGCTACCCGTTTCTTCTCGTCGATCGTGTAACAGAAAGAGAAGTGTTGAAGTGGGCAAAAGGATTTAAAAATGTAACACGTAATGAGTGGTTCATGAACTCAAAATTAGAACCAACTATGCCAGAAGTCCTTATCCTAGAAGCGATCGGACAACTCGGTGCGTTCGTTTTACCAGAAGAAGAGACAGATATCGGACTTCTTTCTGGAGTTAAGAACGCGGTCTTTATAAAACCGGTCTACCCCGGAGACCGGTTAGATCTTTACTTTGAAGTGATAAAGAAGAGAGCGACCGTCTTTAAAGGAAGAGGGTACGCGATGGTAGAAGGAGAAAAAGTGGTGGAAGTAGATGAGATCACGGTCTCTTACTTAAGAGAATAGGTAATTTGAAACTGTACAAAGACTCTCACGTTTTTTGAGGGTCTTTTTTTAGTTCTTTGTGTTGATTTATTCCAATTCCTTTATTTTTGCGGTAATTGCTAGTTTTTTTCTCACTCCTTGTTAATAAAATGAGGAGGTAGTTTTACAGAAAGGGGACAACACTTTGAAACGCAGGGTAGTCATTACCGGATGTGGTGTCGTAACTCCTATCGGTACACACATCGACGAATTCTGGCAGAACATGATTTTAGGTAAGAGTGGGGCAAGAACAATTGAGCGCTTTAATACGGAAGGATACACTACGCGGATCGCAGCTGAGATCGATAACAGTTCCTCTCTAACTCCAAGGTCAGAAGAAGTAGCTGACTCGTTTTCAGATTATGCACTTACAGCGTCAATAGAGAGCTGGAAGATGGCAGGGCTCGATGAAGGATCTTTCGATATCAGGCGGACCGGTGTGATCGTAGGATCGAGTAACGGGGGAGATCAGTTCTTTCAAGAGAATCACCTTTCCTTATTAAACGGCTCTAAGGAAGACGTAGATCCAGAGAAATTTAGAGCTAGTATGATCAACAGCGTACCTATCCGCATCGCAAAAGAACTAAAGATAAAAGGTCCCGCTTGGTCGATCTCTACCGCTTGTGCTTCTGGAACGAACGCGATAGGTGAAGCGTTTCGAGCCATACAGAGGGGTTCGATGGATGTTTTCATCGCAGGCGGAACAGATGATGGTATACAAAGTTTGAACATAGCAGGACTCGCACGCATTCATGCGATGACGAGAAAAAATGATACACCTACAAAAGCGAGTCGTCCTTTTGATAAGAACAGAGATGGATTCCTCATGGGTGCTGGGTCTGGGATGGTTGTCGTGGAAGAATTCAACCACGCTAAAGATAGAGGAGCCAACATCTTAGCTGAAGTGATCGGATATGGTGCAACAACTGATGCTCATCATATTACGGCGCCTCATCCAGAAGGTCTTCTAGCTGCTCGGGCGATGGAAAAAGCGTTAGATGAAGCGGGATTACCACCGAGAGACATCCATTATATCAATGCTCATGGCACAGGAACACAACTGAACGATCAGATGGAAGCAAAAGCGATCCATCGTGTGTTCGAGGAATATGGAAAAGAGATACCTGTCAATGCGATCAAGTCCATGACCGGACACATGCTCGGTGGATCTGGTGCTGTCGAAGTGATCGCAACGGTCCTTTCGATGGTAAACAACTTTATCCCTCGTACGATAAATTGCGATGAACTCGATGAAGATTTACAGCTGAACATCGTGAGGGAGGAATCCATTCCTCATCCGATCGAGAACGCAATGAGCAACTCGTTTGGTTTTGGTGGCCATAACGTAAGTTTAATTCTAAGAAAAGTCAGAGGAGAGTAAACTATGCAGAAATTTATCAATTTCTCCATCAACAACAAACTTGCCATTTGGATCGTTACCCTATTTATTATCGTGTTTGGAACGTTTTCTGGATACTCGATGAAACTTGAAACGCTACCGAACATCAACGAACCGATAGTTGACGTTACAACGATCTATCCTGGTGCTTCACCGAATGAAGTTACAGAGAACGTAACAAAACCGATCGAAACAAAAGTAGAAGGCTTAGAAGGCGTCAAGAGTGTTACGTCTACTTCCTTTGAGAACGCTTCATCCGTACAGATTCAATATGACCTCAAGAAGAATATGGAAGAGGCAGAGCGTGAAGTAAAAGAGATCGTCTCTACGATCGAACTTCCTGCTGCAACAGAACAACCGAAAGTAGCAAGATTAAGCTTTAACGATCTGCCGATCCTCGTCTTATCCCTCGCGGATGACAAACGAAGTATCGAAGAACTCAGTAAGATCGCAGAAGATGACATCAAAAGAGATTTTGAGAGCATCGAAGGGGTTTCAGAAGCCAAAGTCATCGGTAACAAACAAAAAGAGATACAACTCTCGTTCTCTCCCGAGAAGTTGAGTCAGTTTAAACTACAAGAAGAGAACGTTGTAGAATATGTAAAAGCATTGAGCAAAGATACACCACTCGGCCTACAAGTGGTCGAGCAAAAAGAACAAGCTTTCGTCGTGAATGGAGCAGTCGCTTCGATCGACGATTTAAAAAGTCTAGAGGTTCCCACGATTGAAAATGCTGAAGGCTTCGTGACGCTAGGGCAACTGGCTGAAGTAAAAGAAGTCACAAAAGAACAATCCGTTGCCAGGATCAACGGAAAAGAAGCAATTGGGATTCAAATCTATAAAAGTGCTGCAGGAAACACAGTAAAAGTAGTAGACGGCATCAAAGAGAAGATGGCATCTAATACAGATAAGTTCGATTCAATCGAATTTACTTCTGTGTTGAACGAAGGAGATCCGATCAAGGATTCCGTTCATGTTATGTTCGAGAAAGCATTGATGGGTGCCGCGTTCGCGATTCTGATCATCTTGTTGTTCTTACGAAACATTAAAACGACGTTGATCGCGGTGGTCTCGATCCCGCTCTCACTCATCATCTCGATCATCTTCTTGAATCAGTTAGACATCACGTTGAACTTGATGACGTTAGGTGCGATGACGGTCGCGATCGGTCGTGTAGTGGATGACTCGATCGTTGTCATCGAGAACATCTTCCGACGAATGGCCTTAAAATCAGAAGTACTAGAAGGAAAACAGTTGATCAAAGCGGCTACATACGAGATGTTCTCACCCATCGTCTCATCGACGATTGTTACCATCGCCGTATTCTTTCCGCTAGGTCTCATCGACGGCCCGGTAGGGGAATTGTTCTTACCGTTCGGACTTACGATCGTATTCGCTCTTTTAGCTTCTTTGGTGGTCTCTGTTACCATCGTACCGATGATGGCACATCTTCTTTTACGAAAGAAGAACATTAAAGCACATGAACCAGAAACGAAACCTTCGTTCTACCACAAGACATTAAACTGGAGTCTGAATCATAAGATCATCAGTTTTATTGCGATTAACGTCCTGTTGATTGGTAGTCTGTTTCTGTTACCGCTCATCGGGGTCAGTTTCATGCCTGACAGTCAGAACAAGATGATTATCGCTTCATACAACCCAGTACCAGGTTCAACGAATGAAGAGATCAAAAAAGAAGTTCAAAAAGCGGAAGCGATTCTTTTAGACCGCGAACATATCAAACATGTCCAATCTTCATTCGGTGAAGGAAACCCGCTAAACCCTTCAGACGTTAAGCAAGTGCTGTTCATTATGAACTATAAAGATGGTTTGGCAGATGTCACGAAAGAACAAGACAGGTTAGCCCCTCTACTGAAGGAAGCGAACACGGGAGAGTGGAGTATCCAAAGCTCTGGAGGAAACAACAGTCTATCACTCTACGTTTATGGTGATGATGTAGAAAGTGTTAATCAAGCGATCGATAAGGTCTCAAACACATTAGATGATCAAAAAGATTTGAAAGGGTTAGATTCAACTAGTTCCGATACGTTGAGTCAGCTCGGATTCTCGATGGATCTTGAGAAGATGGCTAAGTTTGGCGTTCAGCCTCTTCAAATCTATCAAACTCTTGGGGCGAAGGATTCACTTGATACGCTTACTTCTGTAGACGTAGAGGGGAACGCAGTGCCGGTTCGTCTCGTACAAGAAGCTGACGATCTTACAAAAAACACGATTCTTGATAAAAAAATAACCACTCTGACTAATGAAGAGGTCGCTTTGTCTGAGTTCTTATCTGTAAAAGAAGAGAACGCACCAGCTTCTATCACGAAGAGAAACGGTCGAGTATACGGAGTTGTATCCGCTACGATCACGAACAAAGATGTAAAAGCTACTACAGAAGCCGTTAAGAACGAAGTGGATAAGATTAACTTCGAAAACGGGATCACCGTAGAATACGGTGGTGTGTCGGCGCAGATCGATGATTCCTTCACACAGTTAGGAATCGCGATGGGAAGTGCGATCATGATCGTTTACTTCGTTTTAGTGGTGACGTTCGGGGGCGGACTCGCACCGCTTGCCATCCTGTTCTCATTACCGTATGCGATCATCGGCAGTCTGTTAGGACTCTTTGTGATCAAAGAACCGATTAGCATCTCCGTAATGATCGGAGCTCTGATGTTGATTGGAATCGTCGTCACGAACGCTATCGTACTAGTTGATCGTATCATTCAAAAAGAAAAAGAAGGTACACCGTTACGACAAGCGATCCTTGAAGCCGGCATGACGAGACTACGTCCTATTCTCATGACGGCCCTCGCAACCATCGGTGCTCTTGCGCCACTTGTGATTAGTGGGCAGTCTGATGGAAGCGGATTGATCTCTCGTGGGCTAGGGGTAACGGTAATCGGAGGGTTGATCTCTTCAACTCTTCTTACATTGATCGTTGTACCGATCGTGTATGAGTCGCTCATCCGCGTGAAGACAAGAATATTTAAGAAAAGGGTTAAAGAGAGTACTGAAAAAGCAGCTTAAACAGGTAAGGATAATAAATTTAGAGCTAGCTAATTCGTCTATGAATTAGCTAGCTTTTTTTGATCGTAGGTAAAAAGTAATCAAGTTGAGTACTCCTTAATTAGTTCTTACTTAACAGTTTATGGAAACCGCGTAAGAGGTAAAGAAAGTTATACATATAAAAGTGGGTGAGACATATGAACAGAGCAAACTGGAGAATATGGGATGTTGTTTTCATATTGAGCATACATCTTATCGCAAAATTTATCGTTGTAGATTTCTGGTTAGAACCTCTTTTGACTGGTTTCGGTTTTGATGGGGTGATCACAGGCACGATAACAGGTTTATTTTTAGCATGTGTAGCACTGACTTCTGTCTTTTTGTTCGGCATCAAAAAAAACAATCTATCGTTTAGAGATCTTGGTTTTCGTCCAGAGATCAAGATCAGGAAACATCTTCGGCTAATCTCGATATACACGCTTCTCGCGCTGGTTACGGCAGGATTGCTTCTGTATATCATGTATGAAGTTATAGGTGTTGGACCAAACGAGCGGTCGAACGCAGTCGCCGATCCGAACGTATTTAAGTTAACACTCGCTCTTCTTTCTGCTGCCGTGATCTCTCCGTTCTATGAAGAGATCGTCTACCGTGGTTTCATTTATGAGAACTTTCGTAAACACTTCAATTTATGGCCGGCCATACTCTTAAACGCCATCATCTTCTCTCTGGTTCACTTACCCTCACTCGACATCCTGCCTGTTAACATCGTGAACGGAATCTTGTTCGCTCTTGCCTATGAAAAGACAAGATCGATCTATGTTCCGATGATCATTCATGGTCTGTTTAACGGAATTTTGTTCTTAGGTGTCCTCATCGGAGGCTAGAAGTTTACAAATTTACTTTATGAAATTTTATAATCAAACTTTAAGGGAAAAAAGTAATTACAAAAATAATAGGACCTATTTAAGGTCCTATTATTTTTGTGTATTTATCTTTTCTAATTGTTCCTTCCAATTAGATTTAAAACCAATATATTGAAATTCTATCTCGCTTTCATATTGAGTAACTAGTGCCTCGAGTTCTGTAATCATCCTTAAACCTTCTGTTTTTGAAAGCAATCTTGTAATTATATATACAGCAGCAAAAATATATTTATTTTGAAACTGTCTTTGTTCTTCCTTAAATAGCTTAGGTTCAAAGGTAAGCCTTTTATTATATAGTCGACCATAATGCGCACAAACATTGCGAACATTCGATAGTGTTTGAAGCCAACTTTCTAAGTAGTAGTAAGGTACTTTATAATATTTTTTGGCTATCTGTTTCTTTACATCCTCGGTTAAATTGCGGTAGAACTTTGACAAATACCCAAATGAAGTAACCTCCATCGCTGCCCAAATGGGGAATTCACCATTGTATTTTATAAAGTGATGTTCTATGAACAATTCTCCTTTACGACTTTTGTCGATCAATCTATTCAATTCTTCAAGTGATTCTTTATGGAACTTTTCATTGGTGAAATTCTCTTTATCTTTATATCCTAGAGGACCCGATTTATGGGAGAATTCATAAGAGATATGAGAACGGAAGGCGATTTCAATGGTTTCTAGAGCACCGAGTAGTAATAATCGTAGTTTACGGTCAAATTCATATAGGGATATCAACTTATTAAATGTCACCCCATCTTTAAAGTCATCGTCAGAGGGATGTTTTTTTAAAGTGAGTGCATAGGCTGTTAACCGGTAATAATTAATTCTTTTTAAGGTTTCTTGAGCTACGTCAGTATTCTCAATAATGAGATTCCTGCTAATAAAGAGGCTTATTTGTTCCTTATATGTAGTTGGTAACTTTATTTTTTGATTGTTATCATCTTCAGGAATCAAGAGAATTTCTCCTTAGATAAAAAAAATGACCCACATTGGTCCGCATTGTTAAGAGGCGTTGTGGGTTCTGTTACATATAAAATATCATTTTCTGTATAGCGTGTCAATATATTTAATTAGAAGCTATTCTCGATTCAGTTATTTGTGTAAACCGACTTTTTCTCGTTTTTCGGAAAGAAAGTGTAGGATAGGGAAGTGACGCCGTCGATAATCAAGACGAGGGTCCAGATTCGACTCAGGTTGTTCATCGATTCATTGTTGAACGGGTAGAGAGCATCTTTGTTGCTGAACCACTGAGACAACAACTGTTCGATGTTCTCAGATTGTGTGAGCTGATCGGAAAGACCGTATACTAAGAACATACCAATATGGGCCAGGATGAAAATCGAGAGATGAATGGCAAAATGTTTTCTCTCTTGTCGTGCTAGGTCTTTGCCATAGAGCTTCTCTGGTCCTTTTAAATCAGGAATCGGCTCACCTTTCCACTTCGCTACCTTTTTCTGAATAAAGATGTCAAGCTTCCTAAAATCAGACTTACCATATGTCAGTGCATAGACGATAATGATCAGGATGACGATTTGGTAACTCGTAAAGTTTCCGGTCTTCAGATAATCCATGAATCCCATCGTCGCGATCCAAAGGTCGTTGATGATAAAAAGGAAAAAGAAGACGATGCTTAATTTCTTTAGGTTGAACCAATAGCGAACGACAAGGAACGTTAATGAGAAAACCCAAAAGAAAACTTCAGCGGTGATCAAGAACTGCCATTTATTTTCTAAGATAAAGTCCATCATAATGTTTACCTCTCCTTTAATCGGGGATAATTTCTAACCATTTCATATCCGCTTCAAGGTGCAGGATCTTCCCATCTATCAGATACAGTATGGTCTCATTCTCTTTTGTAAAAGGGATGTTCTTCCGTAATAGCTGCAGTTCTAAGATGTTTTTAATGATCGTCTCTTTTTGCTGTTTGACCATCTTCTCTAGGTTGAACGAACCCAGTTGTTTCACACATAACAGTTTAAAATAAAAATCGTCTTTTAAAAGTGGCTTCTCCACAGGTTCCAGCAGCCACTTTTGTATTTCCTCCTCACCCTTAGCGGTAATACGATAGATACGAAGGTCTGTCTCTTCTTCAGAAGATGCATCTACAAGCCCATCTCTGACCAGCCGGTCGATGGTTGTATAGATCTGACCGGCGTTGATCTCCCATTGTCTATAGACCATAGATTCAAAGGACACTTTTAGATCGTATCGATGCCTAGGTGATTGTGATAAGAGAATTAAGATGGCATGCTTTACTGACATAAAAACTCCTCATTCCTTGTTTTTACTCATGTTTTAACGCTTGTTGAAGATCGTATTTTACAGCCTTCCGAGCAGGTAAGTACGCTGCTAGAAGACTCACGATCACTCCCATCATTATACTTACGAGTAACGTACTGAACGGCAGTGTAAATTCGATCATCTCATCTTTTGTCGTTAACGTGTTCAGATAAATGGTTAAAACACCCATGATGATACCGAATACGATTCCGTTTATCCCGATTAAAAGTCCTTCTGTCAGGATCGTCTTATAAATCTGTGAAGAGGTAAAAGCTACCGCTCGCATGACTCCGAGTTCTCGCATCCTCTCCATCACGTTCATGAGTAACGTATTGACGATACCGATACCTGAAACCAAGATCGTGATGAACAGAAGCCCGTTAAATAGAGTCCTCACACCTGGAAGGGCACGTTCTTGTTTAATTACTTCTTCTCGCATCGTCTGTATCTCCAGAATGTTAAAAGGGGATGTTGCTAAAAGATCGTTCTTAATTCTGTTCTCTGCACCTTCTTCTGAGACGGTTAATAAAACATGATAAGGCTGGCTACCAGGAACGATCATATCGTAACGATCGTTCTCTAAAAACGCAGCATACCCTCCGTGATGATTCGTGTTCACTTTACCGATTACTTTCAATGACTGAACGTCGTTGTTCACACGAACCTTGATATCTTCTCCCACTTTACCGCCCCATTCATCAAAAGCAAATGAACCGAGTAGGACGCCTTTTCCGTTTTCAAAGGCAACTGTCGTCTTTTCTTCTTTTGTATCAAAATAGAACAGAGGGTGTTTCTCGTTCCATTCAGGATCTACACTCACCATTTTGATCTGTCTAGTTGTTTCATCCGTATCCCATGTAACATCTGTTTCTTGGTACGAATAAACATCATCGACCCCACTAACATTCTTCAGTTCTTTAACATCTTGTTCTGTGATCTCTTGTTCGGTCGTGACCTGGATATCTCCACCGAACGAACGGGCGATATCTTTTTTCGTGTTGTTTTCAAGTGATGTAAAGATCGATGAGACGAACAAGCCCAGACAGATGGCAAACGCTAAGATCAACGCCATGTTCGCAGATCGGTTCAATGTAAGAAGCAAGTTATTGCATGCCATCTTTCCTTCAAATCCGATAAACGACATTTTCTTGATAGACGAAATCGTGTATTTCATCAGTGTAGGAAAGAGTAGGGCAAATCCAAAGAATAAGAAAAAGATGGATAGCGCGTGCTCGATCAATCCGAAACCTAACATGATGACGCCTAACACAACGCGTAGTTTATTCGTCTTTGGTTTTGATTCTGGTATGTTTTTTAGCGTCTTTATGATATCAAGGCGACTCGCATGAGTCACCGGTAATAAGGATGCTACAAGCGGAATCAACAGACCTAGTGCGATGGAAAGTAATAACGCCCATTGATATTTCATGGAAAAATCGAAATCAGTTTGAAACGAACTAAACAATCCAGTCTGAAGCAACGATCCCAATCCAAAACCGATCGGGAGAGCGATCAAGATACCTATGACAGAGAGTGTTAATACCTCTGTTAAGAAGATTTTCTTGATCTGTGAAGGTGTGTATCCGATCGTCTTCATGACTGCGATCTCATTTTTTCTTTCTACGATCGTGACAAACAGGGTGTTATATAAGATGAATGCAGATATGAACATCGCGAGTCCGCCGATCACATACAGCATCAAATAGAGTTCTTCTAACTGATTGGATTGTTTTTCATCTAGAACGACTTCTTGCAGATACACATTATCATCTGCGATTTTTCGTTCTAGGTCCGATACGATTTGGTCGGTAGATTTCTTATCGAACTTCATACGAACTTCTTGTACTTGATTTTCTAAAGAGTACCATTCCTGCAGGGTATCGAGTGGTACTAATGCCCGCCAACTTTTGTTCTTCGCATCTTCCCAGCTTGTTGGTCCTTCTAGAAGAGGAGTATCCCCAACGATCGCCGTTACAGTTGTTTGTTTTTTTCCTTCTGGAAGGTTGACGTCGATCGAGTCACCGACCGACAAGTTCCAAGTGGCAGCTGTAGACTTCGGAAGAATCAATCCTTCTTTGTTCAGTTCTCCTTTAACGTTTGTTAATGACAACAATTCGCTGTTAAAAGAAGAGAGCCCAGTCAGCCGGATCCTTCTTTGATCTTGATCCAGTCCCCCTTGACCCGTATCCACGTACGCTTGTTTATGGATGAGACCGAGTGAACTTTTCACACCGTCCACATCTTCTGTTTTAGCTAATACGTCTTCAGCAAAGAGGTTCTCACGGCTTAAGATAGAATAATCAGCGTTTCCCGTATACAGTTCTAACCGTTTCGTAGTTACATCCTGTGCGGTCTCTACGGTACTGATTACTGCGAACATGGATGAGACACCGAGTATGATAGCAAGCAGAGTGAGAAGTGTACGTACTTTCTTACGAGTTAAGTTTCGCCAAGATGTTTGCCATAACATCAGTGTTTGCTCCTTCCCCTTGACGGATGTCTGATTCGATCAGGCCGTCTTTGATGAGAATGATACGATCTGCATAACTTGCTGCGTAAACATCGTGGGTGACCATGATGATCGTAAGTTTCTTTTCTTGGTGAAGTGTCGTGAGCAAGCGAAGGACTTCAGTTCCTGATTTTCGGTCTAAGTTACCGGTGGGTTCATCCGCTAAGATCAAAGGAGGATCCATGCTTAACGCTCTTGCGATCGCTACTCGTTGTTGTTGACCTCCACTTAGTTGGGAAGGATAGTTCTTCTCTTTCCCCGTAAGACTGACCGAGGTTAAAAGGTTGGAAACCGTTTGATGGATATCTGCTTTTTTCTTACTAGCAGCATGCATCGGAAAACCAACGTTCTCTTCAACGGTAAGGTTTGGAAGCAATTGATAGTTCTGAAAGATAAAACCGATCTGTTCCCTTCGAAACAGTGTGCGCTGTTTTTCACTCATGGAATGGATGGACGCATCGTTAATCGTTATCGATCCGTTGTCAGGCTGGTCAAGGCCACCTAGAAGATTTAAAAGGGTACTCTTACCAGAACCTGAAGGACCCATGACTGCTATGAACTCTCCTTCTTCTGCTTTAAAGTCTACTCCCTTTAAAACATTGTAGGACTTGGTGCCGATCGTGTAGTTCTTCTCAAGATTCTGCACATGTATCATGGTCTACCTCCTGTAGTTATATACTGAGTATATAATAATATATATACTCAGTATATACAATTATATTTACTGAGTATATACAAAATGAGGCAAATTAACCATTAATGAGAGTTTGTGGAAAAGGGCTATTGAGCAGATGTGAGGAGAAATCTAACTGCTTTATATCAACGGGGTTTGATGTACAAATTGATACGATGTTACTTCCTCTCATAAAAGAATTGAGGTAATATTGATTAACTTCCGCGTTTTGAAGCTGAACAGAGGAAGTGACATAACCTGTAATAGCATGAGGAGAGGAACTGAAGCCTGTGCCTTTAGCTTTTAAGATCGCTTCTTTTTGCGTCCAAACATGGTATAGAGCACGTTCAGGATCTGAAGAGAACTTGAGTGCTTTCATTTCGTTGTCGTTTAAAAAAAGAGAACTAGCTTCTTTCAAACTCTGACCCGTCGTACATTCAATATCTACACCGATACTTCCTTTGGTTATACCTATCACAGCTGAGTGTTTACAGTGGCTGATATTGAAACTAATGTGAAGAGGATTGTCTGTTAAATAAGGCTTACCATATTGGTTATAAGAAAGAGAGATTGATGAAGGAAGTTCTTCTATATATAACGCTAACAAATGTCTCAACACGTAACGACATTTAAGATAGGTGTCTTTTTGTTCAGAAACTTTGAAGGTGTTCAGCCGAGCAGTCTCGTCATCTGAGAGGATAGAGATATCCATATCTAAAGGCTGTTGTAAATCTACAAACCATAAATGAACTTCTGTTGCTGATGCAGTAAGTTGTTCGACCATATCTAGACCTCCTCTTTCATTAACCATACAAGATTCACTCCACGCTTTCTATACGGTTCAATAAAGATTGCGGTAAATACGAGTAAAGAAAATAAAAAAGAAAAAACACCTGTTTATGAACTTTAAACAAGTGTTTAAGATAGTACATTTTGTTATTTGTTTACTATGATTCATTGATCATCTTGGTAGGATAGATCAATGAAGAATATCTCCATAAAGAATATAAGTTACAGTTTTGACATCTACTGATGGAGATAACGTGGTTCTGGTCCGAATAATCAGGATCTGATAGTGTGGAAACGCGCTTTGAATCGAGTGCTTTACTTGTGTAATCTTGTTCATTGTGGTGGATCTCATCCCACGCGTGTTCAGACAGTTCTCCGCAGTGAGGACAATTAAACGTCTTCGCTGAAAAAGTAGGTGGGGAATATGTATCTAACGTCATCTATTCTCTTCCTTCCTATTGACTATTACAAATAAGCCTTTTCTTTGTTAACCTTAACAATAGGATAGCTTGTTTGTAAAAAAATTCAAGCGTTTTCCCAAGGTTATTCCATAACGAAGGCATAGGAGATAATGATAAAGTTATCAAACATAAAAAAGTTTCATAAAACATTTAAAGGAATTTGTGGTTTATTCCTACGAACAACTACTCAATGGGTAAATCCTTAGAAAGACAATTTATAGTACAAGGCCTGTTAAATAGCAATAATCCTTCACAAGTGTACAATTCTGCTTTCCTCTAGATTACATACTTCTCTAATCATCAAAAGATACAAATTAAAAGGTATAATCACGCTATTGATTATCGGATGTGGAACATTTATGAACTCAATAGATTTACTGGTCTTAAATTTGAACGAAGTAAGAAGACGAAGCATTAAAGTCTGGACGTCAATTCCTCAAGATAAGCTTCTTTGGAAACCAGATGCGGAAGCGATAAGTTGTATAAAGATGATCCGACATGTGTTGGAAAGTGAGCATTATTGTCACTTAGCTATTCAAAACAGAGGCAGTTTAGATAGCTTTGACTCTCCTTTTGAAAACAGACCCTACACCACTGTAATAGATAAATTAGCATTTGCGGAAACTTACAGAAACAAATTTTTACATACTATCCAGACCTTTTCTTAGATAAAGATTGATCGTTCAGAATCAGGCTATGTACGAGATTAAGGGGATATGTTACTCAGGGTCGCTTATAATGAATCTGTTCATACGGGTCAGTTGCTGGAGTTGCTGGATTATTTAAGATCAGCAGATGTTCCACGAGTACCTATATGGGATTAAAGGTAGCTTTGTAAGCGGATTCAAACAAGTGTTTAAATGATTTACTTAGATCGAATTATAAAAAAATTCAATTAGTTATTTAAGTAGTATAATTCTTTGATTGATATAGTGAGATCAGTCGATCTAATTCTTGACTCTTAGAGACTAGTTCATGATTGGATAAACACTTTAGGTCATAAGGAAGGTTTAATAGGTCTTCCCTGATTTTCGTGATCTCTTGCAGCAATTGTTCGCACGTATACATCTAATCATCTGTTCCTTTACTTAAAAACTTAAGTGTTGATTATAAACGAAAATAAAGAATGGTGGAATATGATGTTGAAAAGTCTATCTATTCAAATTTTTAACGAGGTGGTATGTATGAGATTGCTTCATCTTCTAGAAGATATTTTAAAAGAGGATATCTATAAACGAGGAGATGAAGAGCAAGTGAAGAATGTTTAACTTCTCTTGAGTAAAACCATCGGATACGTTTACATATCATGTTTTATACCAGAAAGTCTGCACAAGGGAGAGTTGACACCGTCGTGGTAAACATTTCATGAATTCCTAAGAGCGTACTTTAATGTATAGAGTACTAAGTTCGTAGATAATATGTAATTATGGATATCATTGGTTATTTAAAATATAGTGAAATGGAACTAGGAATAGAAGAATTAAAAATGTTAATAAAGAGGGGGGAGTCATATATTGTCGAATACTTAATTCATCTTCAAAAAAGTATGCAAGCGACATTAAGGAGTATGAGGGATTATGGAAATACGAAAAGCGATAGAAGAGGACTTTGCTGAACTCGCTACTTTAATGGGTGAACTAGGATATCCTACAACTGACGAACAGATGAAACAACGATTTAAAGAGATACATAATGATATAAACTACCACACCCTTGTCGTGGAAGAAGACGGTATTTTACTAGGTATGATCGGGATGTTTAAAGGTCTGGCTTATGAAAAAGACGAAAGGTATGTCAGGATTATTTCACTTGTTGTTAGAAAAGAGTTCCGTAACCAAAAGATAGGAAAACTGTTAGTCGAACATGCGGAACTGTGGGCAAAAGAGCAAGGTGTACTTAAACTTGCAGTGAACACTGGAAAACGTCGTGTGGATTCTCATCATTTTTATAAAGCAAGAGGCTTTGATGATACAGGAGCAGGTTTCTATAAAACCATTTGTTAAGGGTTTATAATGCATGCTTAGTAGAATTATAGAAATATGGAGGAAAAGTTTAAAAAGCCTAGCGATAACAAACTAGTACATGACAATAGAACCAGCTAGTGTTAAGAGAATAATGTGTATCAATGGGTGAATTTGTACAAAGAAAAAAAACAAACAACATACAGGGGAATGTGAAAAATGGAAACAAATTATTTTATCGGTATTGTTCCACCTAAAGATTATTTGAAGAGGATTGAACAATTCCAAGGAAAATGGTTTGACCGATTGGGTGTCGAACCTCACATCACGATAAAAGCACAGGGTGGTTTAACATCAGATAAGAATTGGATAGAAAACGTTCAGAATGTATGTAAAGATTTTTCATCGTTTCAACTTACATTAAGTGAGCCCCAGTATCTTGGTGAAAATATCTTGTATTTGAGTGTTCAATCCAATGAGATCCATCACTTACATCAAACTTTAGTTGAAAGTATCGCACCTTCAGATGATTTGATCAAACAGTATTTTGAACTCGATGATTTCGTTCCACATTTAACCTTAGGGCACTTGCCTTCTCACTCAGAATTAAAGCATATGGAAACCTGTGCAAAAACTGAATTGATTCCATATCCAACTTTTGATGTGACTTTTATTAGAATCTATCAAACAAATTATGAAAAACAAATTTACGAAAAATATCTAGATATTCATTTAGCATAGTTGACCTCTGCAGACTGAAGAGGATGTTATAGAGGTATTTGAAGATTCGACTTAAACGGGAGAGGACAGGAACATACTTGGTATCGTATGTTCCTTTTTTAGTTAGTTTAAATAGTCATGCCATACAGAAGCTAACAAACCTACACCTCTTTGTATGTCTTCCATGGAGGGAGCTCCGTATCCAATCATCACGTGGTTCGTAGGTTTATTCATTTGATACATAGTAGATACTGCGTCAATCTCAACGCCATTTTTCCTCGCTAACTCTATCGCTTTTGTTTCGTTTGTCCCCTCTCTTAGTTCCAAGATGATATGAAATCCCGCTGAATCTCTTTTATGTTGTATTCTTCACCCAGTTGGTTTTGTATGTTTAATAAGCACTGTATAAAGTAAGGAAATCATTCTAAGAACACTTTAATACGTTCATCAATGATATTTGTATCATCGGGATGAAAATAGTAATGTACGCTATCATAGTGAATAGAGATCTTATATGCGATTGGGTCCCCTGTATGAAACGTCATCTCATACATGATCGGGTCACCATCTTTCATATCAGGTTCATAGTTTGAGTTCGTTTTGCTGCTTGTTAACAAGGATATGATGTTCTCGATTTCTTCTTTTCCAGAAAAGGTGTGTTTTAGCGTTCGGTCTACATAGTTTTGTGGATCTATTGCATACGTTTCAATTTTTTTCACTTTTTCTAGCGGAATGTGCTTGAACCAAAAACGATCTTGCTTACTGTTGTACTCGACATAGAGCTGATAACCATTAATCTGAAATTCATCCTCTACGGCAATAAAACCAGTCGTGTTTTTTACTTTATATAAAGCCGTACCTTTTGGTAAAAACGCCGCGTCTCCGTCTTTTGTTTTGTACCCTGTATCTGTTATGTTTTCAGAGACTTTAAAGTTTGTTACCCCGATCTTATCTTCGATCAAAGAAGGATCTGAAATAAAGCCGTTATACACAGCATGATATTCTTTATCTTGCCACTTGATAAAATCGACCCAATCAATTTCAGTATGCGTGCCATGTTGGTTACAGCCAATTAATAACATGACCATGAATAGTAAACCAATTAATCTTTTCAGTTCGATCGTCCCCTTAATCTATAACTCTTTTGATTTGTATAAAAAGTATCTGCCATACAAGAAATCTTAAAAATCATCTCCAAACAGTATAAAACTATTTAGTCTTTGAATTGAAAAGCAATAGCAGTATCTTTCTACTTATCGTAGCATTCTTCAAGAAGGAGAAACACTATTTTTGTGGAAATAAATAACAATTAATATATTTGTATGAAGAACTTTTCTTTATGCTATTAGTGAAGCCGAAGATCGTATCAATACTGGGACAAAGTACTAAATAGATAAAAGTCTTTTCGAACTTAAGCATAAGATTATTTTGGAGAGTGATTCATGAAAAACAAGGTTCTACCTACCTTTATCGCTACTTGTGTGTTGATCCTTTTTCTGTCGATAAATACGATAGGTCTGTTTAAATCTTTGTTCTTTGTAGGGCTATATTACTTTATGTATTATGAAACGTTGATTGGAGAGAAATCGAGTTATACCATCTGGTTGTCTGCGTTATTAAAGGGTATTGTTGTGATGGTGATCGGCTATATGACGTTAGGAAAGAGTTGGGGTTTTGGGTTATTCATCTTTTATCCCATCATCTTTATCTTTTTGTTAGGATTGCCTTTACTTGTCCTTTATCAACCAAAAGAAGATCACAATGAGTTTAACAATCATTCGTAAGTTATCTTAAGCATGTAGGAATAAAGAATAGAGAAGGAAAGATCCTTTTAGTCCGGCAACAAGAACCACAAAACAAGTGGTTCTTGTCGCTTCGACACTAAACGGACCGATAACGACAGCTTGTAGAACAAGCTGTATGTTCCTGTTCCGTTTGCCTTCGGCCGTATCGAACGAGCCGGAGAAAGTAGAGTGACTTGAGGGAGAACCCTTAAAATAAGAGCATAAATGGTAGGCAGCCGCTTCGGCTGCCTTTTTTCTTGCCCTTTGTCTTCCGAATCGTAAAATAAGCCGTTCCACTATCCTTCTCTTTGGTAGGGCACCCGAACCTCCCCAACGAGAAGTGAAGTGATCACGTCAAACGGTTCAAGGGGCAAAAAACTTTTAAGCTGCGCTTACCTAAAACTTTTTGTGCTAGAACCCTTGACCGTCCGTCATTGCTTCTTTTTCTCATCTCTCGAACAAAGGGGCAAAATCATTCCCTTTAGGGGAACAGATTCGCTTCAGAAGACTAAAGGAGGAGAAAGACGATGAAGAAAAGTGTGTACGAGATGGTGACAGAAAGAATCATGGAAGAGCTTGAGAACGGGGTAGTTCCATGGAGACGGCCGTGGGTAAGCGGGGGCGCAGTGAACTGGAAGACACAGAAGCCTTATCGCGGGATCAACACGTTTTTACTTCCGGCTGGAGAGTACGCGACGTTTAAACAGGTTACAGAAGCGGGAGGGAAGGTGAAGAAAGGGGCTAAATCTCATATGGTGGTGTTCTGGACGTGGCTAGAGAAGGAAGCGGATGACGAAAAAGAAGATAAAATTCCGTACCTACGTTATTACAGAGTGTTCCACGTTGGTTCTCAAGTGGAGGGACTGGAGAGCAAAAGAAGAGATGAGACGTTTGATCATGATTCTATCCAAGAGGCAGAGAAAATCGTTAAAGGATATAGGGATGCGCCAGACTATAGTTCTTATCGAGGGCGTGCGGTCTATATGCCACTCATTGATAGAATCAACTGTCCGCCGTTACAAGATTTTACGATAAGAGAAGAGTATTACAGCACCTTGTTTCATGAAATGGTCCACTCTACGGGGCATGAATGTCGGTTGAAACGAGAAGCCATCGTCTCTAAACACTTCGCGTTCGGTGATGAAAGTTATTCCAAAGAAGAGCTTGTGGCGGAGATGGGAGCCGCAATGTTATGCGGGGTAGCGGGTATCGATAACACAATCCAAAACTCCGCGAGTTATATCGAGAGCTGGTTACGTGTGTTAAAAGAAGACAGCCGATTAGTCGTTCAAGCTGCGGGACAAGCACAAAAAGCGGCGGATTATATTCTCGGAACAGCGGTAGAGAAAGTGGGGATCGCTCCTTAACCAGGAGCTTTTTTTTTTACGCATGGAGAAAAAACGGTGTTTTTTTTTTATTATAAGCAGACATCGAGCCTGCTAAAAGTAATCTTGGAGGTGATGAGTGGTGGGACTAATTAAATAATCCATTCGTTCAATACCATACCCATGTTTATGACAAAATGAAAGACGATCGCGGGATAAATGCTATTTGTTTTTAAGACAACAAACGCATAAAACAGTCCTCCTAGTGAAAAGAGTAGACTCATAACAAAAGGAATCCCTATTGATAGATGTAACAGACCGAATCCGATGCTCGTGGTAACTACAGCGTATGGTGTTGAGATGTTTTCTTTTAAAGATGATAACAGGACTCCTCTCCACAGCAATTCTTCTAAGAGAGCGTTAATCAACGAGAAGAGTAGCGCAAACATTAAAAAGGTGGTACTTAGCGCTATGTTTTCTTTAAAGAAGAGGGGGATAAAGATTGTCATTGAGCCGAGCAGTCCGAACAGGAAGAAGGTACGTGTAGGTAATGTATGATGAGGAAATACGATTCGCTCCTTCCAGTTCGGCATCGACGTAAAGAAATTTATCTTTTGTTTGGATAGCTTTAAAGAGATGCACACACCGATGATCATACATAGAAGTAAACATCTGTTTAACAGAACCTTTGTTTCTTTTGATAGTTCTGATGCTGATGAGATAAAATAGTCACTTACTTGAACATACAAAACCAACCCTATTGAAAAGTAGATGAACAGAGATAGAGTGGATCGATATTTGGTGTTTGTTTGGTGGATCAGGAACAACGTTAACACTGAAAGTACGCCCCAACAGTACCATCTGTATGAGAAGAAGATGATACTCAGGAAAAACAAACTTGTGATAATGATAAGTAGGTAGTGTCTAAGAAGTTGAATAACGGTTCTCTCCTTTAAATAAACAATCTAGATACCCTCATACTTCTTAAAAAGAAGTGCGGTGTTGTGTCCACCAAAACCGAGTGCATTACTGAGAGCGGCTTTGATTTTTGTTTTCCTCGCTTCGTTCGGTACATAGTCTAAGTCACATTCCTCATCAGGAGTATGAAGGTTCACGGTCGGTGGAATGACTCCTTTCTTGATAGAAAGAAGCGTAAAGATCGCCTCAACAGCACCCGCGGCACCCATCATATGACCGGTCATCGATTTTGTAGAACTGATCGGCACGTCATAAGCTCTTTTACTTAAAAAGCTTTTGATGGCTTCTGTTTCAAACCGATCATTATACGTTGTGCTCGTTCCATGTGCGTTTATATACTGAATGTCATTAAGATCTAAGCGTGATTCTAACAGTGCACCGTTCATCGCTCGGACCGCTCCTTCTCCGCCTGGTGCGGGACTCGTGATGTGATAAGCGTCAGATACCGTTGAATACCCTACGATTTCACCATATATCTTGGCTTGTCTACTCAGTGCTGAATCGAGGGATTCTAAAACAATCGCACCTGCACCTTCTCCCATGACTAAGCCGTCTCTGTTCTTATCAAATGGTCGGCAAGCAGAATTCGGATCAGGGTTCGTGGATATCGCTCCCATTGCACAGAAAGCGCCGATCCCAAGGGGAGTGAGTGACGCTTCAGAGCCACCGGCCACCATCACATCGGCGTCTCCTCGCTGGATCGCTCTATAGGCATCTCCTATGGCGTTTGAACCGGAAGCACATGATAAGACCACACATGTGTTCACCCCTTTAGCTCCTATTACGATCGCTACTTGGCTTGACGCCATATTTGATATGACGGTAGTCGTAGAAAAAGGATAAAGATTCTGATACCCACCACTCTGAAGATCGTTATAGGTATTCTCAAAACTCTCGATCCCGCCAATCGCGGTACCAAATGATACCCCGATGCGTTCTGGATGAACGGTCTCACCCAGTACCACATCTGCATCTTGTATCGCCATGATGGATGAAGCGACTGCATATTCAGTGAAGCGGTCCATACGATGCCTTTCGTTCACCTGAATATAGTCTGATAGACTAAAATTCTTCACTTCAGCCGCGGTTTTTGCAGAAAAATGTGTTGCATCAAACCGAGTGAGTTTTCCAATTCCCGACTTCCCTTGAATCAATCTATCCCACGTTTCCTCCACTGAATTACCAAGCGGAGTAACAGCTCCCATACCTGTGACTACTACACGATTCACACTACCACCCACTTAAATTTTCCATTTATATGTATATTTCTACACGTTTCTACATCTACCCTCCCTTCAATTCAATAAATGGAAAAATAATTGTAAAATGGATTTTTATGTTAATATTTATACGAGGCTTTTCATTATCTTATAGGAGAAATCAAACAAGGCGTTTAAAGGTTTATAACTAATCACCTTAAGTTTTTATTAAGAGGTTCATTATAATAATGTAATTATCAGATAAGTTGGTGCTTAAATGGATAAAAGAACATTACTGTATTCTATCTTTTCTTTTCTTTGTATCATCGTCGTATTGATCACCTTAAGCGTTCAAAATCATTCTGATGAAGAAGCAAAGATGTTGGCTTACTTAGAAAAGAAGTACGATCAAGATTTTGTTTTAGGAGAAGTCGAGTCTTATGATCTGGGATTCGGTGCTGGAGATTTGATGGAAGCTCAAGCAACACCTGTATCTGATGATAAACTTTCCTTTGTTATCACTAGAGAACTAGGCAGTTCAACTTATGAAGACACATACGAAAGAAACGTGCTCAACACCACTCTAGCTGAGAAATTTTTACCGAGAGTGAAAGAAATGAGTGAAGATGCTCAATTCTATGTACAGTCATCTTATGATGATGAGTTAAACAAACGTTTAACTAAACTATCGTTAAACAAGATTCATCCTTCAGTTGTTGTTGGAATATCTGTAAAAGCTCCCTTTAATAAAGAAAACTACACCGAGCGTATCCTAACCTTTTTAAATGCAATGGAAACACAAGAGTTTGAACACTATACCGTAAGAATTGATTTTACCGAAGAGAGTAAAGCCAGTACTTTAGACAAATATATGAAACTCTCTCAAAACGACCTGACACAAGCAGAAAAAGAGAAACAGGATTTCTCAGAAGTTAAAAGACAGTATGAAGAAGCGATTATGGAGAAGTTTACCTTTAAAAGCAATGAAGTAGAATTTATGAATGACCCTGATTTTATCCGAAGTTTATTCAGCCAAAAATTTAACAATTAAACCTGACATTCAGAACAATTAGGTTAGGAGTGTAAGTGGTTAAGACGTATTCATGATATACTTTTTATAAGAATGAAAGAGGATTAGTGATTAGGTAAACTGTCATATAATGTACTATAGATTCTTTGGAGGTGCTTTCTGTGGACCGTAAAATAGAGATACAAGTTATATCTTTTCTAAGTGAAAAGCTAGATCCTTATCTGATTGTTGTTTTCGGCTCCACGGCTAAAGGAACGGACCGAGTAGACAGTGATCTAGATATCGCGTATTTGAGTGATCAAAAAATAGAGAAGTACGACCGTTTCATGTTGGCTCAAGAGCTCGCTGCAATGATTGATAAGGATGTTGATCTCGTTGATTTAAATCAAGCATCTACAGTATTTGCGGCTCAGATTATCCAATCTGGTAAAACGATACTCTGTAAAGATGATAAAAGCAGGATGGAATTTGAGATGAAGACACTTAAAATGTATGCGAAGTTAAACGAAGAACGAGCAATCGTGATGAAAAGAATTGAAGAGAGTGGTTCGATCTATGAAAAATGATGTGATACTAAACAAGATTAGCATCATCGAACGATGCTTAAAGCGGATAAATGAAGAGTATGATAACAACCCACTCAATTTAGAGAACTTTACGAAACAAGATTCAATCATTTTGAATATTCAGCGTGCTTGTGAAGCGGCGATTGATCTAGGAATGCATGTGGTGGCAGAGAAGAAACTAGGAATCCCCCAAACAAGTCGAGAGACGTTCGATCTCCTAGAGAAGAATAAAATCATCAGGGTGGACCTATGTAAGGGACTAAAGGCAATGGTGGGTTTTCGAAACATTGCTGTTCATGACTACCAAGAAGTAAACTTAGAAATTGTGCAGAAGATCATCGAAAAACATCTGAGAGATTTTGTGGAATTTTCACAACAGATAATTTCATATGATATATATTCCTAGTTAAACTTAATAATAAAATTGTATAAACTAAAAAAGCAACTTTCCTTAGATTGACAAAGGACAGTTGCTTTTTGTTTCTGTACAGAGAGATGCTTAAATTACTCCCAAACACAGGAAGCCTCTAGAGTTTCCGTAATATAATTCATTCTATGTATCAATTCTGTCTCGTTCTCTCCAGTAATGATGACCATGATAATGTAATAAACACTGTTCCTAGCTTTAGTATAAACTTGTCCAATTTTCCCCTCAGGTATGTAGTTTACTACCCATTCAATTTTAGGACGTTCTGGTAAGGAGACTAATAGTTTTTCTTTTGGAGGTATTAGAACTACTCCGTAAAGCTTTTCATCGTTTACAATTGGTTTTTTTATTGGTAGATCAACCTGACCTTTAATCCACTCTTCAGTAATATTTAAACCATATATTAGTTCGGATACCTCTGCAACACCTCCTCCTCCAGTTCTGCTGGCGATTTCACATAAAACTAAACGATTATCAGGAGTATGTATAATTTCGGCATGAAAAGTGGTGCTATTTGGTGTCGGAAGGTATTTTAGTAACTGTTCACAATAAGTATTTAAACGATTATAGAGAGGATGGGAAGAATGTAGCTGAATATAAGTTGCTTGTTTTCCGTCCTTAAATGATAGGCAATCGTTGATATATTTGCTTGGCCAACTTAAGATAATGGAATCCTTATGAATGAGACCATCTACTTTGTACATTACCCCATCAATAAACCTCTCAATTTCATAACCTTTTAGGTCTGTAGAACTTATTAATTCTTCAAGCTGATCTTCGTTATAAATAATATGTGTGTTAGAAGAACCAGCACCATCTACAGGTTTTATAACTATTGGATACCCATTTTTTTTAATAAAAGTAACTATATCATCTTTAGATTCAATTCTCTTATAATCGGGTACATCTACAATTTTTTTTGCTAAATCCTTCATAACAATTTTATCCCTAAAAGCTATTGCGCTTTCAATGCCTTGGCCTACTATATTTAGTTTTTCTCGAATTTTAGATGCAACTATTAAATCAAGTTCAGATAAAGCTATTACATATTGAATTTTATATCTAGTAATTAACTGAGTAGTTATCTTATTAATTGAAGTTTCATCTAAATGGTCAATGACTTCAATATGATCATATAAGTTTCGATCAAAACCGTGTTGACCAGTAATTAATAAAAGTTGTTGGTTAGTTGGTTTTAAAAGTTCAGCGTAATTTAGTTTATTCGATGAGAATCTATTAATAATTAGTATTGCCATTTTTACACCTCATAATTAACAAATTAAACAATTTAAAGTCTTGTTAAATATTGTATAACATATAACTGTTATATTGACAATTATGGGTTAATTTGATTTACTTTTATTAACATATTTACTTATTTTTTAATTTGTTTAATAAAAGTAAGCGAGGATGATAATGAACTTAAATTATAAAAAATTGTTAATTAGTCAATCGGTTTCTATGTTCGGCTCTCAAATTTCATATTTTACTCTTCCTCTTATAGCTAGTATTTCATTGAGTGCTTCTGCATCGGAAGTCGGTTTTTTAAGAGCAGCTGAATACTTACCTGCTCTGTTATTCGGTCTCTTTGTAGGAGTCTACGTAGATGCTCACAATAAGAGAAATATTATGTTATTAAGTGACTTAGTGAGAGCAATTCTACTGCTTTTAATACCGATCTTATGGTTTTTTAACGTACTGGATATTTATATTCTTTCAGGAATAGGCTTCTTTCTTGGATTGTTTTCTTTGAATTTTGATATTGCTTATATGTCTCTCCTTCCAAAGATATTAAAACGGGAAAAATTGATTAAAGCAAATAGCTATTTTGAATTAAGTTATTCAATTTCTTCAATGAGCGGTCCTGCGTTGGCTGGATTTTTGGTTCAATTACTCACAGCTCCAATCGCAATAATTGTAGATGCATTTTCATTTTTATTCTCAGCTATATTTGTTAAGAAAATAGAATATGAAGAGGTAAACAATAAGAAAATTTTAAACTATAAGAACGTTATTTCTGACTTAAAAGAAGGTATTGTGTTTGTTTATAAAGAGAAATTATTATACCTATTCTTAATAACTTCTGGCTGCACAAACCTAATTAACACATTTCTTTTTCCGATATATATCGTTTTTCTGACTCAAAATTTAAAGCTAGAGGCATATATTATAGGGATAATTTTTTCGTTAGGAGGAATAGGTGCAATTATTGGAGCTGCAATTTGTAAGCGATTAACAGAATATTATGGTCAGGGAAAAATTATATTAATTACCATATGTGTAACAATGATCTCTTCCTTATTTGTACCTATCATTAATAATAATTCTTTAATAAGTCTCGTAATTCTTTCTGCTGTTCAATTTATTCAAGGTTTTGCTGTAACTATCAGAAACATCAATCAAGTAAGTATAAGAATGATTCTTACACCAAACGAATTACAAGGAAGAATGAACTCTTCCTTTCGATTTGTACTATATGGCGTTGTACCCATCGGTTCTATTTTAGGTGGTCTATCCGGAGATTTAATAGGAATTAAGATTAGTCTGTTATTAGGTGCGTTGCTGTTTTTAATACCCCTATGGCTGTTTTTCACATCAAAAATTTATCTGATGGATGAAATAGTAAGCTCAAAATATTCACAAGTAAGAGGAAAGGAATCCATTAATGAGTAGTTTATTAGTTGAAAATAATATAGTGTTCGCTGATCCAGTGAACATGCATCAAAAGATTGCTGAGATTAGAAGAATACTCATTCATACACTTAACCATGAATATAGTCCTTTTAAAATACAAAACCTAGATTATGTAGGTAATGGAGTAGAATGCGTGGTTTTTAAAATGGATATAGGTTCATCAAAACATTTTGTAGTAAAAGTACCTTGGCAAGCAACATCTGCGCATACTAAAAATGAACGAATAAGAGCTAGGAGGTTAATAGAAATTGAGAATAAGGTTTCGGAAGTTGTCAGTTTAGTAGAAGAAATACCTGTAGCACTTCCAATTAAACTGTTTCATACAGAACATCTCGACTTTTTAATAACAGAGCATATTGAGAACGATGAATCAACTTACGATGACAAAACTTTAGGAAAATATATAAACAAATTACATAAGATTTCAAATTTTGATGTTGAACAAACATTTTATAGTTCGAATTTGAATTTAAGTCAACGAATTGTTAATAATCTCAAGAAGCTTAAAAGTTTAGCATCTTTGAATTATCGTATTCCAAGTGATGAAGTAGTAAAAGGCGTTCTATTCAATCAGAACCTAAAGCAAAGCTTGTTACATATGGATATTCGACCGGCTAACGTATTGAGTAAAAATAATGAAATAGTAGGACTTATAGATTGGACTAACTATTTAATTGGTGACCCAGGACTAGAATTTATTCGAATAGATGAATACGATCTATTATCAAAAGAATTATTAGTGGGATATGGCGATATCGGAGTAATAACTAAATTACCCTTACCGTTACAGCTCTTATACCGGCTAGATACTGTGAGTATGCTTGCCCTCGTTTTTATAGAGGATGCACCTGATGTTGTGGAAGCAAAGAAAAAAATAACAAGATTAGAGACCCTAATGAATAAATTAATGGAGGTTATATGACATGAATAATGTGTTAAATGAAATTACCTTTGCACCTGCAGAATATCGAATCAATTTAGATAAAAACGTGGTCACAAGTCTTTTAAATTCAACATCTTCATTAGAGTTAGATGCTCTCTTGCATCACATATGTCAACTACTTAACCAGAATTGTGGGGTTGTTATACAGATTGGGAAACTAAGACTTTCTCAAGATAAATCTGAGGAAATTGCAGACAAAATTTCTTATGCTCTTTGTGAAGTATTAAAAACACATGGTGCTCCTTCTGAGATGAAAGTGGAAATTGATCGTCCGCAAGAAACACATGTACCTGTTGGTTTTAAATTTAGAAACTTATTGCCTCATCACGATGGTGGGCATTGTACATATTTAACTCCTAGTACACATGATGTGCCAGATTGGAACCCTAAAAGAAGAACTTATTCCAATGAGACCTTTTTTACTACGCATTCACACAAATTATATCAAGGTTTATTTGTTATTGAACCTGGAGAAGGTCTCAGTGTCACAACTTACTTTAATTTAATTAAGATGGTAAAAAATGCTTACTTACGTAAATTTAATCTAGAAGATGCAAAAGTAGAAGATGTAGCAAAGTGGCTCGGAAACAATATAGATCGTTCTATTAAAAATCAAGACATTCATTTATCTAAGTATTTATCATTAGGAGCCGCTTTAGGTTGTGAAGAAGTACTAGACCACGCTATCAGCGTTCACTGGTCAGAAGAAACATTTACACAAGAACAGTTAGATGAATATCCTGAACTCCAATCCTTGTTACATAATTGCCCATGTGGTACATGTAGTGCTCCAGCAGGTAGATTTTATTGTAGACAACTTTATTTGACTCTAGGGTTAACTCTACAAGAGTTTAGAAGGGATTATGAAGTATGTTTACCGAGTGAGAGATTCGATCTTGTGTTAGGTAATAATATCTCTATTCTCCATGGTGGTTTTATGGGAGGAAAATCAAGATATTTCAAACCAATCTGTATGGTTATGGACGACGTAACAAATAGCGGTGAGTACGAAGATTGGTTGTCTGGGTTATGGAGAAGTACTGGTGACTTTGAGAGTGAGTAAGATTGATGAAGTTAATGTTAGAGTGGGTAGTTTAGACAGCATTGTTAAAAAAAACTGGAATGAATTAGTGGAATTTAACGGAAACGCATTCCAAAAGTATGAGTTAATAAAAATTTATGAAGAGACATGGAAAGGAGATTTTACTCCTTTTCATGTAACTGTAAAAAAGGGGGAATCCCTTAGATCAATAATCCCTGGCTTTTTATATAGATCCTGTCCGAGATTAGATTATTATAAACGTAAAATAGAGCCTTGTATTCAGGATAAAATACTAGTTTCACATGACTTAGTAGGATGGTATGGTCAACCTATTTTTTTTGATTATGAGTATTTAGAGCTCTCAATAAATAAGTTTATTGAAACCGCAAATGAGAATAACGCAATGACTTTTTTCCCTGGTATTGATAGTAGAAATAAAGTTTTACTGCAAGTCTTGAAAGAGAGAGGTTTTGAAATAAATCATTTTCATACAATTGTTGCTCGACAAGTGTCACCTGAAGGAGATCCAACACTGCAGCTTCCTAAGAAAAAAAGGAGTAGGGTAAGAAATCATATTATGAACGCGAAAAAAGCGGGTTTAACCACTAGGTTTATGAAGCCAGAGGATTTGTTATACGCAGTAGATATGATAGTGGGTATCCTTAAAGAGGATGGAGTAGAATCTGAGGTACTCCCAAGAGAAATGATTCACCGTCTTCTAAATAGTCATTTAGAAGACATTCATATAATCATGGCACTTGATGAGTTTGATATTCCAATAGGTGTAAAAGTTTTTGTGAAAAATGGTAATGTATTGTTCGGTTGGTTGAGTGGACATGATCGTTCGAAATTAAATAAATACCGCCAATCTCATTTTTTATATGAAGAAGGAATACACTTGGCCATGAGGCTTGGTTGTAAAGAGATACAAGCAGGTAGAAGTCCCTATGAGGTTAAATTAACACATGGTTATGAGCCTGTAGCAATATTTAGTGCAATAAAAGGTTCTACAAATGAACAACACCTTCGTGCAACAAATTGGATGAATGCCTTACAAGTAAGGCATCGTAAAGCTAATTATGAGAGGTTTCATGAATCATATTGGAGTACATCATGGGGGTTATTTAATGAAAAGTCGGACAATTCATAGCATACCTAATAATTCAAAAAGGGTTTTTCTAATACGTCATGCTCATGCGCTTCATGGCGATAAAACTACAATGGATCCTGAATTGACTGAATTAGGAAATGAACAAATTGTGTATCTTAAAGAATATTTTCAAGATATAAACATGGATGAAATTGTAACAAGTGAATTAAAACGATCCAAACAGACTGCAAAAGCGTTAGATCCTCTAGGTATTATAAACACAAGAGAAGATGCGGATTTTAACGAAGCTCATACAGTTGGAGATTGGAGGAAATACTCAACTGATGATGCTACAAAGCTAGCTAATCTCAGTCTATTTTATCCAGATGATAAAGTCGAAATAGGAGAATCTATAAGGATGATACGAATAAGATTAAAAAAAGCCTGGGAACGTATAGTGGATAGTGATGGAAAAAATATTGCTATTGTTAGTCATAATGGAGTGATAAGCCTTTTAATAGCTTATTTATTTGGAATTGAAGAAGGAGACCAGTCGCCTATCACCATCCGACACTATAATACAGCCATCTCAGAAATATTGATTCTTGATACAAAAAATGACTTGAAGCTTCCTGATTATACTTATAAGATACATTATCTTTGTAATCATAGTCATATTCCATCAAGGCTATTAACATATTGAATTTGATATGATTAAAACTAACATTGAAGACTGGGTACTATTGTATGAGCCGTGGGCAACAACTTTAATACCGCACTTAAATGGCAGATCAGTAATAAAAATACAAAAAATATCCGATATACCTGATAAAATATTGAAAGCGGCAACTACTTTGTTTGTAATTGGCCCCAGGGAATGGGCAGATCTATATGAACTACTCAACATCAGACAAGTATATGATATAGTAATTGGTATTTTACCGATGGAAAATAAACAAAAAGCTGTTGACAAGATAGCTATGTATAAGGACTTCAATATTATAGGTGAAGATATAGTCATAGATAGAATAAATACCGGTAGTACGTACAGCTTAGATCAACTTAAAATCTATCCGGAAGGATCAATTAATCATTTTGATGAATTACTAGATCAGTTAAATAGAAGTTTTAGGTACTTTTCAATCGTATCACATGGTAGGGGAGATGTTGTTTATTTTCCGTTTGCTGTTCTATGTGGGAAAAAAGAAGGTATTTCTGGGATAGAGGATAAAAATTTACCACATTGTTTTTATCATAATGAGTGTTTTTATAAGGGCAGACCAATTATAAAAATGCAAGATATAAAAAGCAACATCATCTTCTTAAACAGCTGTTCCTCATTAAATGGAACAAATGGCTTATTTAATGAAGCTTATGGGTTAGACTCAGAAGTATTTGAAAAAGAAAATATATACGCCTTAATAGGTTCACCGATGAATCGATATGGAGATAGTGACCAATCCATTTTGTTTTCAATATTGCTAGATAGTGGGTACTCAATTGGAGAGATAGTTCAATTAATTGATGATACAGTGACGATGAGAAATATAGAGAATCGAACATTGCTGATATATGGTGATCCGACGCTCCGCTTAGTAGAAAGTTTTAATAATAACGTGTTTCATATAGAAGAAAATTCATCATTAATAAAGTTAAACAGTCCTGTTCGAGCTATCTATTATAAACAAAATCCTGTGCAGAATGAGATCTTATTTATAGAGGGAATAACTAATGTAAAAATTTTACCCACTAGAAAAGGCTATTTTATACTGCCAAATCAGGGGGTAATTGAACCAGGTAATTATCATGTGAATCGAGTAGCATTAGTAGATTATATAAAAGATATTAAAGATAGAATAAATAACCCAATAAGAATTTTAGATAATATAAAATTGTTAGGGATTAATCCTGCTTCAGTAAGTGGTAAGATACGAGAGCTACAGATGAATTCATTAAGTATAGAGAGAATTCTAATTGATCTTACGCAATCATTTTCTATGAAGAGTTTTGAAAAGCTACAAAAAAAAATCATGAATATTTCTCATGATATTCTCTTAGTTCAAAAAACTATAGTATTAGAACTAGTTAAGAAAACCCATAAAACTAATTTTCATTTTTTTGAATCTTACAAAAGGGAGTGTATAAGAAAAACTCTCGTTTCAGAAACATTGTGTCATTATTGTGGAAAGGGTACGGTTAAAAACAAATGGGTACATCCATTTCAATATAATTTTGAGCGAGAGGTATTACAATGTCTACGATGTGGCTATCTCAATGATCGAGCTGTTGGTTATGAGAATGAAGCTTCAATTAAAATAAATAGACCTCTCCGTTTAGGACAGACTGAAGAAATTGAAGTTCATTTTTCTCAATCACATGCAAAAAATACTGTAGTTGCTCTTTGTATGGTTGATATTAATAAGTATGGAGAGCAAAGTCCCGTATTTGATATCAAGCTTTTGGAGGAAGATAAGGGTGACATAAAATTTACTCTAACAATTCCTGCAGCATTGCCAGCCCATCACTATTGGTTAAGGTTGTATGTTTTTAATGATAAAGGAATACACTCTTATGGTACTAATATATTCTTAGAGCCATTAAAAAGCCCACAAGACTAGTTCTTGTGGGTATTTTTTATGAAGCAGTTTCTGCAGATATTAATTTCCTGTATAAATTTGAATTGTTTAATAGTCCTTGGTGAGAGTCAATATTCATTATCTGACCATTATTAAGTACACAAATCATATCAGAATTTTTTATGGTAGATAATCGATGAGCAATAATAATAGTTGTTTTTCCTTTACGAATGTAATCGATATTCTTTTGTACATTTTTCTCCATACTGTTATCCAGTGCTGAAGTTGCCTCATCTAGTATCAACACTTCACTATTTCTAATCAATGCTCGAGCGAGTGCGATTCTTTGTTTTTCTCCTCCTGATAATGTGGTTCCTCTTTCTCCTATAACGGTATCTAAACCATAAGGTAAACTATTTAATATAGGAGATATATACATGAGTTTACATATTTTATTTAGTTCTTGCTCATCAATGCACTCTCCCATCAAAATATTATTGCGAAGTGTATCGTTAAAGATATAGGGATCTTGAAATACAACATTAATCTTCTCTCTAACAGAATCAACAGTATGCTTGTTAATATCAACATTGTTTATCTTGATTTTTCCTGAGGTAGGTTGATAAAAACAATTCAATAAATAGGTTATGGTTGATTTTCCGCTGCCACTTAATCCAACAAATGCTATCTTTTTACCTGCAGGCAGCAATAATGATAAATTATTGATTATAGGAGTATCGGCTCCTTTGTAACAGTATGTAACGTTTTGAAATTCTATTTGATAGATATGAACTAGATCGTCTTCCGTTTCACATTCAACAGTTTGATCGGAGATTTGAGTTCTTACTCGCTCTATAACAGCTGTTTTACCATACAATTCTATAGCGCCATTACAGCATCTTTGTAAGGAGTTTATTAGTTCTGTTGTGAGTTGATAGATTACTACAAGCGTTCCGATAGTTATTTGATCTTGGAATATTAAGTATGCACCCATTCCTAAAACCAAGATATAGGCACATGAAGAAAAAAATTCTTGTGTAATGATTTGTTTTATTAAGAGTTTTCCGTCCTTTAAGACGCTATTATAAAAGTTTTGAAATACAGCTGTATATCGATTTGTTAACCATTTTTGGTTATTGTTCATTATTACATCTTTAATGGAAGAAACGGATTCGGTTAAAAATACTACAAGTTCATTTTTTTCTTGGTGAATTTCCTTCATAACTTTCTTCCTTCGTTTAGCAAAATACGTTCCAAAGAAATAATAGAAAGAAGATAAAAGAATTAATAGTAAAAACAACCATTTGCTGGCTTGAATCATAAAAATACTAGTTATAGTAAACAAGGAAAAGTTTCTAATTAGCTCTAATAAGTCGTATCCAACTATACCAGATGCAGTAGTAACTTCATTCGTTAAATGATTTACAAACCTTCCCGTCCTTTCGTTCTCAATTGTTTCAATAGGCAGTTGAGTCATATGATTTAAAGATTGATGAGTAAGCTTTTCTTTTACAAAACCGAAAATCTTTGATTGGAGAAATGGATTTAGTACATATAAAACTGAATAAGCTATATAACATATTGCAATAAATAAAATGCTAGTAACTAACATATGATATTTTTCTTCAATTATTACACTATCGATAAGGGTTTGTTGTAAACGAATGGCATATATATATAATCCTGATTCTATAATTAATAGCAATATGGTTAGCAGAAACAAAAGTTTGTTTACTCTAATGTACTTTAGTATCCAAATAATATTATCCATTGTTCATCACCACTTTTTCGTGATAATCTAGCATTTGATAAAACAGCTTTTTATTAGCGAGTAATTGATCGAACGTTCCTTCTTCAGCAATTGTTCCTTTGTTTAGTACAATTATTCTGTCATAATCCTGTATGGTATTGAGCCTATGAGCAATAGTAATGATAGTTTTATTATTAAACTTTTGTTTTATGGAACGTCTTATTTCTAATTCCGAAACGGTATCCAATGATGATGTTGGTTCATCTAATATAATTATCGAAGGACTTTTTAAAAAGATTCTAGCCAATGCTATCCTTTGCTTTTGTCCACCGGATAGGTTAGATCCCTGATCTCCCAGAATAGTGTCATAACCATTAGGTAGGTTCATTATATGATTGTGTATATGAGCATACTTAGCTGCATGTATTACTTCTTCTATGGTTGCTTCTGGTTTCGCGAAACGAATGTTTTCAAATATACTAGAGGCAAACATAAAGCTATCTTGAAACACTACTCCTATTTCTGACCGTAAATCAGAAATTTTAAATTGATTAAAAGGAAGGTGGTCTAGGCTAATAGTTCCTTCAGTAGGATCATAGAGACGTGTTAGTAGTTTCAAAAAGGTAGATTTACCACTGCCACTTTCTCCAACAATAGCTATTTTTTCACCAGGTTTTATAGTTAAATTTATATTCTCCAGAACATAGCGTTCATTATATTTAAATGAAACATTTGTAAGTATTAATGCTCCAGTTGGTAACTTAGTCGATAGTTCCATATCTGTAACAGAAGGTCTTGTTTGTAAAAAAGAATGTATATTTTGAGCTTGATTCATAAGTATTGATTGTTCGGTCAAAATAGTTATGATTCGTGTTAGTCTCCACATCGTATTAAAGTAAATTAGTAAAAAGGCGACGAATGCTCCAACAGTTATATCACCTTCTCTGATTAGATAAACCCCAATAATAAACAACGCAATGGCTCCCAGGTTGTAGTTGAATCTTCGTACTGAACCCCTTAAGAAGGAATAAAGGTACCTCTTAGAGTTATAATCATTGTTTTCAAGGACATCCTTTATCATTCTTTTGGAACTCCACTGATTTGCATTGCTTCCCCTAATATCTTTAATACCATTAACATATTCATGAATTGATTGCCCAAGTGTAAGTTGGCTACTAGCGTATAACTTAGAGGTGGAATTAGCCTTTTTATCTAATGTTGGACCGACTAAATAATAAAGTAGGAAGCTTGGTAATATTATCAACGATAAATAAAAATTAATCTTTACCATCAAATAAATAGCTATAACACCAAATATTACACTCCTAACCAGTTCGGGGAAGTAATATCTATATAATTTTTGGAGTGCAGTAACTTCTGTATTAAGTAATGATAATATTTTGCCAGATGGATTTTTTTCTAAGTAAGGTAGTCCTAGTAAATTTAAGTGGTTAATCATAGTAATTTGTATATTAGAAGCAGCTTTCTCTTGGATGATTTTCTTATAATACTGACTAAAAGACTCAAACATAAAGCGGAGTAAATACAGTAGTACCACAGTGGATAAAGTGTAAAAAACAGCAGTCAGCCTTCTGGAGGGTATTGTTTCCTCAATTAACTTTTGTATGACTATAGGTATATAAAGTTCTGAGGTAGCTGTTATTATACCGCAAACAATTAGTATTGCTACTGAACCTTTAATGGGTTTTAAAAAAGACAGACACCACAAATAAAGTGATAAATTTTTATTAGCTACATAGTTACTTTTTATTGTACGCATAATGATTCATCCCTTTTTCTAGCTGAATGTTTTTACTTAATATTTGTATTACATCTTCCACAGTTTCTAAGTTAATCATTTCTTGATCAGAAATACTTCTTCCGATAATTTGTTCAAGTTCCAAAACTAAAACGACCATCTCTAAACTATCAATACCTAAATCTTTCAAGCTATCTTTTTTGTTTATCAATGCAGAATCAACTTTAAACTTAGTAAATAATAGGTTATATAAAATATCTTCTATTAGAATCACCTTCTTTCTAAGAAAAAAAGTGTGACACGAATATGTCACACTCTTTAAGGAATGCTTAAACAAGTAGAATTAGTTACAACAAGAGCTAACTGGAATACTTAGAGTAGTTACATCAACTACTTTAGAAAGTTTTTTAGTAACTAATTGATAGAATTCTTTATCTTCACTAAGTTTAGATGTAAATTCAGCAAGGTTCATTTCAACTCCTGCTTCTTCTAAAGCTGTGTGAGGATCTACAGCAAATTTAGAAACAAAAGTTTCATCTTCAAGTTTAGTAAGTAAAAGGGAAAACTGTGTTTCTTCTTTGGTAAGTTTGTGAGCAGTTTGATTCATATTTTTCACCTCCTTTCAAGGTGATTTGCTTGATAAGTTGGTAGCTATTCATGTGAAAGAAAATCTAAATCCAGTTGCTTTGAAATTAATTTTGGTAACTGAGTATTATCTAGTAATCCTTTAAAAGAGTGTATGTTTGGACCATATGCATAAAGAGGGACGTCAACGCCTGTATGACCATATGTTATCCAACCTACTAAAGAGCGCTCTGAGATTATTGAGTTGATCTCATTAGAAGGATCTGTAGCAGATTTAATTCTAGTAATTTCAGATTCAGTTAAGTCAATGTCAGCATATTGTTTTAAAACCTGTGAAGTATTACTACGATCTTCTGTTAACTGACTTTCCATATAGTCTCCCGTTGCAATTACATTTCTTAACATTTCAACATTTGAACCAAATTTGTTATAACCACCAACCGACATTCCACCAGTATCATGGTCTCCAACCACAATAACCAGCGTATTTTGATCTTTTTTTGCAAATTTTAATACTCTACTTAGTGCTTCTTCAAACGCTTCAATATCCTTCATAGCCCAGGCTGCATCATGATAATGGCCGGCTTCATCAATTTGACTACCTTCAATCATTAAGAAGAAACCCTTTTTATTTTTATTCAAAATATTAATAGCTTTCTCAGACATTTCAGCTAAACTAGGTTCTTCTGTTAAGTCACGATCTAATTCAGAGGCCATCTTATCCTCAGTAAATAATCCCAAGACCTTTTTTTGAGCACCTAAGTTATTAAGTTCATCTTTGGAGGTAAGATAGTGATAGCCTTTTTGTTTAGCTAAGTCTATTAAGCTATCATCAAAGTATTTTCTTCCTCCACCAAACAGCACATCAACATCATTTTCAATTAATTGTGGTGCAAGTGTAACCTCATCTGCTCTTGCTGGAGCATGAGATGCAAATGATGCAGGTGTTGCATGGGTAATATTCGAAGTGGCGACTAGCCCTGTTGATTTTTTCCCCTCTTCTTCTATTGCTTCTACAATAGTTTTGAGATTTTCTCCGGTTGGAGAAGTACTAATTCTCCCATTGCTGGTTTTAAATCCTGTTGCATAAGCAGATGCTGCTGCAGCTGAATCAGTAATCTCAGAGCTTGCAGAACTTGTTTTTACCATTCCAACTAATAAAGGATCCATTAATGACTCTTTACCTTTATAAATTCTGTAGTTTGTAGCGTATGAAGTAGAATAGCCGTCAGCGATCATGAATATGACGTTTTTGGGTTTTGCCATTTGTGAATTGACTGTTTGAATATCTTTACTTGTAAACGGAAAATAAAGTGTGCTACTTAAAGCGGCGAACACTGCTATCTTTCTTAATTTTTTCATAGAATTTAAAAATCCCCCTATTTGTTACTTTTATTATACATAATTAAACATATTTGTAAATATTATAAAAAGTTTATTATTTGTTATTTTCAACTTACTTACTCGATATTGGTAGTTTACCTTCTAGAATTTCTTTGAGATTCCAATTTACTTCTGTATAAGTAGGTATAAAAGCCCATCGGTCTTTCCCTGAAGAGTTTGGGTGGGAAGCATGTAGGAGTAGGTCATGTAAGATTATAATTGATCCAGCTTGTACTGGTAGAGATTTCAAATCATCTTCTTTAATATCACTTGGGAGTACGGATTTGGAGAAACCGTCTTCCCTTAAATCTATGTGTTCGTAACGTTGTTTGTGGCTACCAGGTACTACGATTAAACAACCATCATCTTGTGTAACATCATCTAGGGAAATCCAAACAGAAAGCTTTTGACTTCCTTTCCAATAATACCAATCTTGATGCCAGGGAGAACCAAAGTCAGTTTTAGCATCTTTAAAAACAATTTTGTCGTCTGTAAAACTCATACTTGAATCTGTTAAATTAGTGAGTAAACTCAAAATTTTATCACTGTGAACAAGATTCTTTACTTCATCGTTTATTCTAGATACTCCAATAAAAACTCCTTGCCCTTTTAGCTTTTCTTGATCAACTTCAATTCGACACTTCATAGGTTGTCCAGAATTAAACACTGATTGTAGTTCTTGTTTTAGTTTCATGGTTTCCTCAGTGCTTAAAAAATTTTCAACTATTATGTACCCTTCTTTTAAGAAAAATTCTTTATCATTTGTATACATTTTTAAATTATAACCTCCTAAGTTAGTAATTGATATTAAGTCCATAATATATTATTGTGGATATATAATACAATATTAAAAATTATTAGAAATTAATTTGTAATAAAAATATATGGGATTTGCGGAGGTTAGATATGAAAGTCATGTCAAAAAACTTAATCGGTAACAAAGCATTTAATCTGTATCAACTAAAAGAAAATTCATTAAATGTACCCCCGTTTATGGTGATTACTTCAGATACAAACGATCATGATCTTAATAAGATAATGTCTTCTCTTGAAGCTACGATCCCTTCAGTTAATGGTTGGGCTGTTCGATCATCATCTGTAGTTGAGGATTCTTATGAAAAATCATTTGCAGGAAAATTTGAAACTGTATTTATTTCAAAAGTTGATGAATTGCAAGAAGCAGTCAAGAAAGTTTTAAATTCTGATGAATCTAATCATTCAATGGGAGTCATTGTTCAAGAGTTTATTCAGGCGGAATATTCTGGTGTTGTTTTTTCTTGTAATCCCTTTACTGGTAATGAGCAAGTATTGATTGAAGTCGTTGAGGGTCAAGGAGAGAAATTAGTATCAGGATTTGAAACACCATTCATGTATGAAGGTGAAAAATGGCTTACTAAAGAGGTGCTGTCAGACAGTATAGTTGAAGAATTAAAATTAGTTATTAAGACTATGAAAACTAAATTTAAGTGCGATGTCGATATGGAATTTTGTGTAAAAAGAGGTGAGTTGTTTTGGCTACAGGTAAGGCCGGTTACTAAAATTTCTAATGTACGACCACAAAGCCTAGATAACATTAAAGGTGATTGGTTCTTATTAGACCAATGTACGGAACCTGTGAGTCCTTTAATTCAAGAGCTAGATCCAGCAGGTTTTTTTAATTTTAATCTTTGGGATACCATCTTTATTGATAATTACCCTTATATACAAATGAAGACTGCAATGTTTATGGGCCAGCAGAATGTTGATGTTGATGTTAAGCGTGAATGGGAGGAAATTCGGATGACATATGAGCCTATGTTTGATGAATACCTAAATGAAGAGTATCACGAAGACTCTATAGAGTTATTGTGGGAAACACTGCATAAACAAATAAATGTATATCGCAGCTTTACAGAAAGGTACATGGATAGAAAATGGATGTTTATGCGAAGGAAAGTAGGTAGTAGATTACAAGAATTGATTAAAAAATCACTCGGAGAAAATGTAAATCTAAATACTGAATTAGGAAAACTTACAACTTCTTTAAATACACTAACAGCTCAAAAGGTTAACATGTTGAACGAAATTGCATTGGATTTTAATCAACAACATACTATCAATCAAAATCTTTTCAGGAACTTTTTAAATAAGTTTGGTTACGAAATGCCTCATCCTGTCGCAATTCATCTCCCCTCCCTTGGAGAAAGACCAGATGAGTTACTTTTTAAAATAAAAGAACTATCTAAGAATTCGTCTAAAAAAGAATCTAAAAAAGCTGATTGGATAGGATATGCGAATAACATATCAAAGAAATTATCTATCACTTTAGCGGAAGAGTTCAATGAGATGCTTCAACTTTATAGAGAATGCTTAATTCGTACAGAAGATGATGATTATTTATTACAAAAAGGGGCTGCATCAACGCGTAAGCTTCTTTTGGAAATTGGGAAACGACTTACTCTAACCAACAAGTTAAAGAGACCAAACATGATTTTTTATCTTTCAAAAAGAGAATTAGAAAAAGCAGTTTTGTTAAACAAAGATATCAATGTTAACCATAAAGAACGATCAAGCAGCTTTAGAATGTCACAGGCAAGAATGCCAAAAACAACTTTGAGTGCAGAGAAACATGAACAAGATGGTAAGAAGGTAGAACTTTTACAAGGGACAGGAGTATCAGCGGGAAAAGCTTTAGGTGAGATTTATATAATTAACAACCCATTGGACCGCAATTCTTATTCAATTCCAAGTGGAAGTATAGTAGTAGCGCCAGTTTTAACACCTAACTTATCTTATAATTTGATTTCAGCAGCAGCTGTCATTACTGAAATTGGAGGATTCTTATCACATGGAGCTATCTTTGCCAGAGAAGTCGGAATTCCTGCGATAGTAGGTGTAGAAGATGTTTGTACGTTACTGAAAAATGGAGAAAAGGTAAGAGTGGATGCAAATAATGGGCTGATAGAAGTGATTCAGAAGTGAATATGGATCAGTTTACAGTGGCTACCTCTAAAGATATTGCAGAATTAAATGATTTAGAGATTCCTTTTAATTTCAAGAATAATATCAGTTTGGAATTAACAGAAGAAAACTTGAACCGTTTTAGGTGGATTCTAAAAAGAAAAGATAGTCGAATTGTTGGATTTCATCGTAGTTTCATTGTTAGTGGTTGGGGATTCTTGTCGGGTATTTTTATTCAGAGAGACAATACTGACCAATGGCTACTACCGAAACTTGTAAACTACGCCATTAAGGATTTAATTTCTAATGGATGTAGCGGTTTGATAGCATGGGATGATTCACCACCATCGTATAAGACTGATATTTTGAAACGTTATGGATTTACTGAGTATCCATCTTGTATTAATCGTCTTTTTTTTAATCGTGAAGGCATAGAGAAGTTATCTTTTACTAGTCAACAAAATGCTGGTTGGTCAATTTCAACAGAACGGGATGTTAAAAACATTCTTTTATTAGCCAAAAGGGTAAGTTCTTATATAAACCTAGATAATTTAAAGGAAGTTAAAGAGTCATTTTGGATAGTTAAATATCATGAAGGAAATATAGTTGCTGCAATAAATTATTGGGTTCACGGAAATACGGCTGAAGTTCATTTTTCAATTTCAGAGAACGTAAGCTTGGATATTACTGGAGGAATTCAGGCTCTAGCCTTAAAAGTATCTAATATTCAAAGGATACAATTCCTAAAAATAAATCTAGAACCCGAAAGGGTTCTAACCTTAATAAGATTAACATCATTTGGAGCATGTACATATCGCAATGGATATAAAAATACATGTTTAATTCGGGCGTTACAGAAAGAACAAAGGAGAGTTGAAAAATGCGTAAGTATAAAGCAATTATAATAAATCTTAATTCATCACCAGATTTAAACTTTCAGCCTGTTTTTCCTATTGGAGCAGTTTATGTCCATTCTTATTTAAAACAAATTGGTGCGGAGAGTAGATTTATAGACTTTTTTGTATCTCCATCATCTTTTGAATCATTGGAATTTTTAAACGAAGATTTCGACTGTATTGGATTCTCGCTTAGGAACATAGATTCTATGGAGTTAGATAGTGTGTTTTATGCTCCTTATTACAGAAAGATCATGGAACGTATTGTTAATAGAGCAAAAGAAATAAACCCATCTACACTCGTTTTATTAGGTGGGGGGGGGTACTCAGTTTACCACAATGGTCTCAAGGATCTTTTACCTTTCGATATAGGCATTACAGGAAATGTTGAAGAAGATCTGTATGATGCTATTTATAATCATTCTCAACAACTTGGTGGTGGGTTCCATTTACTTCCAAACTTTCATCCGTTCCCTCTCGATTTTAATTCAGAATTAGTACATACCTATATAAAAAAGGGTGCTAAACAGATAGGTATACCTACTCGTTGTGGTGGAAGGTGCCCAATGAAGTGTGTATATTGCTCGTACGGAAAAATAGATAATAAGACTAATATTACAAGACCTCTCAATATACTTAAGGAAGATATACTAAGCTTGTATAACATGGGAATTAGGGAGGTATTCTTCACCGATTCACTATTTAATATCTCCCTCTCACATGCAAAGGAAATTTGCAGGATGATTATTGATTTAAATTTACCAGATTTTCAGTGGTCTGCTTATGCTAAGCCAACAACTAATATGGAATTTATAGAACTAGCAAAACGTTCTGGATGTAAAAGCCTTCAAATATCTTTTGATACCTTTGATCCCGAGATGTTAAAAACGCTGAAAAAAGGATTTAATCAAGATCAAGCCATAGAGTTTATTGAGAATTGCAAGAAGTGGGAGCTTGATCTAATGGGGCTGTTTTTATTCGGTGGACCTGGGGAAAATGAAGAAACTATTAAAGAAACTTGTCGAATTATTAATAAATACTTTAAACGAGGGGAATTCTTTTTCTCTTTTGGTATGCGAGTTTTGCCTGGAAGTTTGTTGGCAGATCTATCAGGTATACCAGAAGAAGACATGGTAAAACCACTATTCTGGCCATTCGAAGAATCATGTTTTGATTACGTTTTAACGCATCTGGATCAACGTTTCCTTCGGTTTAATAATCTTGGGAAAATATCAAGTTGGAGAAGAGAGTATAAAAAAATGAGACTTGAAATGTTACCTAAGGCAAATAAAAAAATTCTTCAAGGAACGGTAGCTTTATAGTGGAGGATGTACCATACAAAAAGACACTGATACAATATGTAATTCATTGGGCGAACTATAGACCTGATTCAATAGCCTTAGTAGACCCTTACAGGCAACTTTCTTACATTGAATTGAAGAAAGAGATTATATATATACAACATTTTTTATTGAATTCAGGTATCAACAAGGGTGTGACTGTTGCAATATCTTCCCAAAAAAGTGTTGATTTGATTGTGTTTTATCTAGCTCTCTTTGGGCTTGGAGTTAATGTGGTTCCTCTGCCTGAACAGATAGATGATATAAAAAAAGTAAGGAATTTAATCAAGTTAACACATGTAAACTATGTTCTTACCAATACTGATTTGTTAAAAAGAGGGACATGGAATCTCTTTCAAGTTGAATCTTTTTTAAATATGGCAGACCGAACAGTAGTTAATTTTCAGGAGATATATGCAAGAAATAAATCAGAATTAACAGTTTATGATGAGAATGAACAAGTCTACTTTAATATAACTTCAGGTTCTACTGGTAATAGTAAGGCAGCGAGAGTTGGTAATAAAGAAATTATATACAATGCAATTAAAGTTAACGAACTGTTTCCAATTACGTATAAAGATTGTTATTGTTGTTTGTTTTCTTCTGAAATGCATCCGCATGAAATTTTTGCCAAATCAATTGTATCAGGTGCTAAGTGTTTACTATTATCAAACTTTCACATCAGACATTTTAAACGGTACTTAATCAAAGAGGGTATTACACATCTGTTAACTACTCCTAATATTCTCCAAAAACTATTATCCTTAGTACCGGATACTGAGACATGGCAGGGAATTAAATACTCTCTTACAGGTGGAGAAAATGTACCTTATGTCCTGAGAAAAGAGTTTCATGAAATAACTTCAAAAAAACTGATTACTGCTTGGGGAAGTACTGAAACCACTGGGATAGTAATTACACTACCTGAAGAGTATTCCTTGGATCATAGGAATGTTTTAGGTGTACCAATACCAGGATATGACATAAAAATCATACCAGAAACCAGTGAATTATTAATAACCGGTGAATCATGTATAAAAAGCTATTGGAATTTTTCAGGAACTTCTCCTATAGATGAAACAGGATATTATCATACGTCTGATATAGTTTCAATTGATGAAACAGGAGTTTTATTCTACGAAGGGAGGCTAGATTCAATCATAAAAGTAGGTGCTAAAAAGCTTTCATTAATACACATTGAAAATCAATTATTACAGATAAAGGGCCTCTCTGAAATATCTGTTCTTTATAATCAGTATAAAATGAAGACATTTGTATTTTTTTGTTTAACTGATAAACAATACTTAGATGATGTAATTTTTAAAGTGAAAGAGTTGTTAAAACAGGAAATGAATACCCAAGGTTTTCGTTTAATACACTTGCCAAATCTTCCAAAACTCTCAAATGGAAAGGTAGATAAGCAGAAATTACTAGTAACTTTTGAGTAAGGGTGTGTATGAATATTTCAAAGAAAAATGCATTTTTAGAGCATGACTTAACTGAGTTTTTAAAACAATTTATGGTTAATTATAGATTTCTAAATCCACGGAAAAAAAGTAAATATAAATGGAACAAAGAAGTTTTATTTATAACAAAATTCCCTCCAGTAATTGGTGGTGTTGCAACTCAAGAGTATTGGAGAGCGAGGCACTTGGCTCTTAATGGCTTTAAAGTTAGGGTTGTAACCAATTGTAACGAAGCCGATGTTTCCTTACGATCTAACAATTGGAGAATAGATGATTTGTCCTGGATTGATTTCACAGACCAAAAGTCTGGCGGTTTACTGAAAACCTATTTTACTGAACCAAGTTTTTTAAAAGAAACAATTAATCAAAAGCATAGACATATCCCCATGGATTCAATGTCTCAATCAAAACTCTTTGGATTAGCATATAAGGTGATAAAAGAGTATAACTCCTCAGTTATTATAAGTGGCTATTTAGAACCTTATGGAGCAGCAGCTAATGAACTAAGTATTAAAACTGGTATACCTGTATATCAACACTTTGCAGGAAGTGATATTGAGAGATTATCTAACATACCAGAGATAGGTTGGCGCTACGAGAGTCTATTACAAGAGGCAGCAATGATAAGTACTTCTTGGGATAAATTATCACGTCTACTTTCTTTTAATATTCCGCTACAAAAACTAAATATTATACCACCACCTACATTATTACCATCCGAACTTTTTTGTACAGAAGGTAAGAAAATGTATGTGAAAAATGGAAATGAAATCGTATTAGGTATTTATGGAAAATACAGTCCTCATAAATGTGCAGAGGAATTATTACAAGCTTCATTACAATTAATTGAAAAAGGTTTGGAAATAAAAGTTTTCCTGTTATTAGTTGATGAATATTCAACTAATATACAGTTAATGAAATATATTGATGAGTTAAAAGCAAGGAATGCCATCATTATAGGGAGGGGAGTCCCTCCGTGGAGGATCCCAGAATTTATCCGATCATGTGATGCTATTTGTTTGTTAGAGTCTGATTTTCCGATAAAAGTTCATGCGCCTATTACTCCATTAGAAGTAGCTTTATGTGGTAAACCAATATTATTTTCTAATGAAATGTACAATAAAATTCGAATTGAGGGGTTTGAAGAAGGTAAGAATTGTATAGTGATCGATGAACCAAGAAATATTGATCAAATAGCTCTAGGAATTAAGCGACTATCTAGTATAGATGATAACCAAGTTATAAGACTCAGTAAAAAAGTTAATAAAAATATAAATTATTCATTATGGGATGACTATACAAGTGCAATAGAATCTTTATTTGGTTTCAATGGGATGGGGAATTATAAACATATAAACATGTTTAATCATCTTGTATGTATATATTCTTTTTTTCCACTTACTCTATCTTTGCTAGAAAACTACTCTGATGAAACATATGAATGGGTTCAAACCCACTTGTCTATTGAGAACTCCTTAAATTTAGCTTATGAATTTCAGGGTTTTCTAAAGAGAAGGTATTCAGGAATAAATGTTTATATAGATGATGCAATCTCGTATGAAGGTGCCCGAGTAGAATCTTTCAAACTGGCTTTAGAACTTAAGCCTAAACATGTTGAAAATCATCTCATTCGAATGAATTTCTTAGATGAAGATCAAATAAATTGCCAAGTGAAACTACGTAATAATCCTATTTTAGTAGCGTTTAAAACTAATATTGTTGATATATATAACTCTTTATTTCAAAAGTCTTTCACACTATGTGAGGTTGAGACACAGCATTTTCTTTTCCTGTCATCCAATGGATTAACATATCACTGTTTTAATGTTTCAAAACAAGATCTTTTAGATTTAGAGAAATTAAGAGCGGGAATATCTATTCAACAAATAAAAGGGAAGTCTCAATTACTTAAACAGCTAACTTTTTATAACTATCTAACTTCCTCGATTGAAAAAAAAATAGTTGAATTGGAGGAATTGAATTGCAAGAAATAACTGTTAGATTACCAAATGCTATGGGAATAAAAAATCATTCACTCGTAGAGAAGTTAGTTTTTAAAATCGAAAATGCAATCTCTAAGGATTATTACGAAAAAATTCAGTATAGAGTATTAAAAAGTAATCCTGAGATTAGCATAAATGATTTTTTAGTTCGTTGGTTTGAATTAAAACGTTATTTCATATTAAAGGCGATATTTCCTGAATTGTCCATGTATTCTAAAGAAGTAGATGAAATTTGGCATGAAATGTTGATGTTTACAAGAGAGTACCAAGATTTTAGTGAAAGATTTCTAGGTAGCATGTTGCATCATAACCCCCATATTGAAGAAAATATTGAGGACTTTTTCGGCAAAGGATGGTTTGACTGGGCATACCTTCAACTCTTTCACCTTGAACCATTTAGTTGGCACTTGTGGCATGGTTTTTTATTTCACAAACTAAATCCTGGTATTGAAAACCTTCTAAGAAGCGGGCAAGTACATGAAATAGAAAAGATTTTCAATACTCAATTCATAAAGTCATTCCCAGAAGGAGAAACATTTTTAAAGAATGTAATTGATAAGTTACTAAATTAAAATCATAAAGGTAAGGTGTGAATTATGCTAATTTCAGAAATAGTTGAGAACTTACAATTAACTGGTAAGAGCCAGCAAGATCTGTTTCAAAGAGCAAGAGAAGCGCGTCGTAATTCATATAATGATAGGGCAGTTTTACGGGGTGTTATTGAAGTTACCAATATTTGCAGAGTAAATTGTGATTATTGTCCAATGAGACGTGACAATATGAAAAACAATGATACTTATATACTTGATAACGAGGAGCTTATTTTAAACACTGTACGCGAAATAAAGGCAAATGGCATCAACATTGTATTTTTTCAGGGTGGAGAGACAAATAAGACAACTAAACTTATTGGTGAAATTATTCCTAAAGTAAGAAAGATATATAATGACGATGTTGAAATTCTTCTAAACTTAGGAATTAAAAAGAAAGAGGAGTATGAATATCTATTCGCTCAAGGTGCAACTAGTTATATATTAAAACATGAAACAAGTAATGAGCAAATTCACCAAAAGTTACGTCACGAACCTCTTGGACGCAGGATTCAAGCAATAGAAGATCTCCTGTCTACTGGATTTAAGGTAGGGACAGGAATGATAACAGGATTGCCTGATCAGACAGTTGAAAGTGTTGCTGAAGATATTCTACTAGCTAAGAATTTGGGAGTACATATGTGCAGTGTATCACCTTTTGTTCCAGCACCAAATACTCCTTTAAGTGAACACTTGAGTGGTGATAATAATATTGCCTTAAATGCTATTGCAATTATGAGATTATTATCTCCACATTGGTTAATCCCTTCTGTTAGTGCAATGGAGAAGAATCTTGAGGGTGGTCAACAAGCAGGATTTAACGCCGGAGCTAATGTTATGACTATTAACTTCACACCCCCCGTACAATCTGATAAATACCTTATTTATGGAAAAGATAGATTTGTAGTAAAAACAGATTATGCGAAACAGACATTAAAGAGTGTTGGACTGAAACCCTGCAAATCAATTTTTTCAATGTCTAAGAGCTTAGTTTAAAAGGGGTTTATGATATGACGACATTAGAAAACCAATTAGAATGGAAATTAAGAACCATGATTTTAGGTGGTTCAATCTCTCAATTTGTTACAACTCTCGTTCAACTGGGTATTCCAGATCTTATAGGTGATAAAAAGATTAGTATTAACGAGATTGCTAGTACCCTTTATATTTCAAAAGATAAGTCTCACAGATTAATGAAGATCGGAAAATCATTGGAAATTTTTAAAGAAGAAACTCCTGGTTTTTACGCTTTAACTGATATGGGAGAATTGTTACAATCTAATACCTTAGGATCTTTAAAGAATTATGCATCACTAAAAGGACAAACCTGGGCAAGACAAAGTTTATCAGGACTATTGCCTTCTTTATCATCTAACGAGTCTGCATTTTATAATATCTTTGGTCAAGATGTCTTTAGTTTTCTAGAACACAACCAACAAAGTGAGCAATATCATCATTCTTTAAGTGATATATCACAATATCATGACCATAAGATAGTAGAAGCTTATAATTTTGAAGAAGTGAATTCTGTTACTGATGTAGGTGCTGGTCTTGGTTCATTATTAGGAAATATTCTTACACATAATAAGCATCTCAAAGGTGTTCATTTTGATCAAAGATCAGCGGTAAATGCAGCTGAAAATAGTGCTTATCTTAGGAATATAAAAGACAGATGTTCTTTTATTACAGGGAATTTCTTTTCAGAGGTACAAACTGGTACAGACGTTTATATCTTAAAAACAATTTTACATGACTGGAATGATGAAAAAGCAGGAGAAATTCTTTCAAACATTAGAAATGATATAAATGAAAAAGGACGTTTACTAATTATAGAAATAATCATGCCAGAACATGATGAGGTTAATATAAAAACAATAATGGATTTGGAAATGCTTATCTTCTATGGTGGGAAAGAAAGAAGTTTATCTGAGTATAACACTCTCCTTGAAAATAATGGATTTAAGTTTAATAGAGTTATTCCTACAAACTCTGATGTATCTATCATTGAAGCATTTCCTTTTAAAAGTTAAGTGGAAAGGTATAATCATATGAACGTTATCTTTGAATTTATTGATAAGTACCTTAATGGACCATTAAATTGTTTTTATGTGAATGATCAAGTTCAAATTAAAAGCAACAACAAAAGTTTATTTAGCCATTTATTAAATCAGTTCAGACCATTTTTTAGAGTTTCTCACTCAATAAAAAAAATGACTGATATTGAGATGCATGTTTATTCATTTGATGAGCTTAAGATTATTAATTTGTTAACAAACTTCAATATGGGACAAGAAACAAAACAATTTTTAGGTATAAATAATAAGTATCTACACTGGGGAAGATTAGAAGAAGAACAGTATATCATTTCATATAACAAGCAGTTTTTATCAATTATAATCCAAGAAAAGAAGAATCCGAATCACATAGTTATGATTGGAGCAAATTCTACAGTTTTTCATACAGTAAGAAAGTTTCTAAAGGAAGAAATTCTCTATAAAAGTTTATTGAAAACCAGATCGTTAATGATTAATTCTACTGTAATAGAAGATTGTCATGGAAATGGACATGCTATTTTAGGTGATAATGTTAGACTTAATGCTCTTTTAATTGAAGAAATGATGAATAACAAGTGGTCAGTTATAAACATGAAAAAGGGAATTTTCAGGGTAGAACTATCAAATATAAAAGTATATGGTACACCCGAAAAGTATTTATACTCTCAAAGTCAAGTTACTGAAGACAAAACATCATTTTCTTTGCATCCTATTCAATATAAATCAACTACAAATATTAGCACGGTTTTCTTTGTTAATCAGTCATTAGAACAAGATAAAAGATTGTTAAACAAAATGGAAATAATAAACAAACTAAAGAAATACGTTATATCATATGCTCATCAACAGTCTACAGCGTGGTCAAATATATATCCTCATGAAGAAGAAGAGGATAAAATAGTCGATATCATCTCTTCGAATATTACTTGTTATGAGATTAAATACCCTTGTTTGGAAAAGTTTATTAAACAGTCAAGTATAATAAATTAGACAAAAGAATAAGGTTACCCTTATTCTTTTGTCGTTTTATAAAAATAATTAGCTGCGAGTTCAAAATCATTTAATTTATAGTAGCAATTCCCTATCAACTTATATAAATCGTTTATTTCCTCTGGATTATTTTGAATGTTCTCTACAATGTCTAATCCATCTTTTAGTTGTGATAACGCATCTTTATATTTTTCTTGCCGATATAAAATCTCGCCTAGTTGTATATAAGCAGTGGCTTTTTCTGTAATTGTAGTTGAAGTCGCTAAAATTTGCATACAATATTTTTGAGCAATATCCCATTCTTTTTGTATCATATAAGCTTTTGAAAGAGAGAGTTTTGCTTGAATTGCTTTAGGTGTGTCGTTTTGTTGTATATAACAATTTAGCGCTAATAAATAGTATTCAATTGCTTTTTCAGGGTTATTTCGATGCGTGTTGAGAATACCTAAGTTAAAATAGGCGGTTCCTCTGTAGCTTTCTTCGTTATAAAGATCTAAAAAATTCAATGCTTCTTTGTAACAGTCTTCTGAAAGGTCGTTTTTCCCAATCCTTCTATAGCAAATTCCCAATGAAATTAAAATTTTGCTATTCTTATAATGCCTATTCATACTAATGTTAGTGGTTCTCACTTGCTCCAATATTCTAATGGCGGAATAATATTCTCCCATTTTCCCATGTAATATTCCCAAATTAATTAATAATGAAGAACGGATAATATCATTTACGTAGTGCAAGGTTAGAAGTTCATATCCTTCATTCAATACCTCAAAGGCTTCCTTTTCATTATTTATTTCTATTAATAGTTCCCCTAAAGAATCTAAAGATCTTACCAAACGTGAATATTCGTTAGTGGATTGAAGAAAAGTAATACTAGTTTGAAAAGAATGAATTGCTTCGTTCATATTTTGTTTTTCATATAAAATTTTGCCTTTAATCCAGTTTAATGTTCCCTTTTCTTCGTTTGAAAGATGATTTAAATCTATATTATATAGAGCTTGATCTCTTTTAATAACTTTTTCTATCTTACCCTCTTCAATTTTCTGTTCAATCTTTTTTAATTCTCTTTTAATTTCAGTAACCATTAACGTATTATTTTGAGGTTTTATTAATAAGTTTTCAACTGTACATTCCAGCTTTTCTGCAATTTTAGTTAATATCTCATAAGAAGGATGAACTTTTCCTTTCTCAATCTGACTAATATACCCCCTAGTAGCAATTCCATCAGCTAGATTTTGTTGAGTCATCCCCTTTTCTTGTCTCAATTCTTTAATCCGCGTACCAATCATATATATCGCACCTTTTTAATAAATAGATTTAAACCTTTAGTCAATTATAATTTAGTTATAAAACAAATGACATAGAAACAATTCGTAATATTTTTACAATTTAAACTTATCCTTCCATTCGGAAAGGATTTCACACTTATATTATAGCTTAATGTATAGTATTATTAACATTTTTTAAAATATTTTAAAATGTTTAAAAAAGATATTGATTAATAAATAATGTTATATTATTATCTTTATAGGTATTATTACATAAAAACTAGGGGATGTTTATAGTGAAAAAAATGCTGAAGTTATGTTTATTGATGTCTTTGCTACTTTTGATGGAAGGAATTCATATTGACAAGCCACTAAAACAAGTAGTTATGACAGGTGTAACAATTGAAGGTGATGAAATTTGGCCTAAAAATAAATCTTCTTTAGCAGCAGGAGATGATGAAATTTGGCCTATTAAATACTCCGTAGGAATGAAAAACGGCGATGAAATCTGGCCTCTGCATAATAGTAGTGGTGCAATAGATGATGAAATTTGGCCAAAAAACCCATCTTTTTTAGTAGCAGGAGATGATGAGATCTGGCCAAAAAAAGTTTAACAATATAGTACAGCCAACTTTTCAACCAGTTGATTGTGAACCATATCTACTAGCTATTTGTTACAATGAAAAAAATCATATGTTATTCAAAGAAGAAATATTAATTCGGTAAAGTAACTTTAGTTGCATGGAATTTTGATCTAATCATAATGGTCATTATTATAAATATAAAAAGCCTCATTCCAATTAAAGTGGATATGAGGTTTATTTTTTGTTTAGAAAAGGTGTTTACTATATTGAAAAATTTCATATACCGTAAGTAAATATTGCAGCGTACACCATTGTTAAATAGATGGTACCTCTTATCATAGTTATCCTGATGTTTTATTTGGTGACCTTATAAATAATCCCCTACTCACACTACATCTTTAGAAAGTGCTTAAGTTATATCCTTAAAAATAAAGTTTTTATTTTTCAAACATTATTCAATAAAGGTTTGACGGAACGTTAGTTCTGTATTTATACTTACTTATAACAATCAAGATAAGGATGTATTATCTTGATTGTTATAAGAAATTAACTGATAATAGGTATATAATAATCTATAAAGTTAGTGTTAATATCTAAATAAGTTAAAGAGTAAATTATTAATACTATATAAAAGTAATTTGATTCTATTTTCACATTGAGAGGAGAGTCACATGAATAATCTGGAAATCCTAAAAGATAGAAGTAAAAGTGAAGAACTAACAGAGTTGATACATAATCTGGAAAACAAGAATTTTCTAGATGAAGATCGAAATTTAAACTTGAGGGAAGCGAGCGAACGGGATTTTATCGAGATGTTCTTTTTTGCACGCGTTTTTGTAAAAGGAAAAGAGTTCTCTCATCATACGAAGAGAGCGTACCGAGCCGATGCAAAAACGCTGCTGGATTATTTAGCAGAAAACGAACTCTCTTTTTCAGACATCGGATATCCAGAAGTTAAAGCTTATAACGAATACATCTCAGAGAAGTACGCTGCCAAGACGGCCATCCGTAAACTAGAGTTCTTTCGCAGACTGCTCGATTTTGGATATGATACCAAGTATTACTCAGCACCGCTATCTCGTTGGATTCATAAACCAGCAGTAAAACGTGGGCACTATTTAAATGAAAACAATAAGAACCGCGTGCAGCTACGTGAACTGAACCAGGAAGATGCGGAAAGATTGATCGAGTTCTTTCCGAGAGTGGTAAGGACCAAATATAAACAGAAACACCTGCAGCAACGAAACCTACTTCTAGGTTACCTTCTATATACCACCGGTCTTCGTGCGAGTGAGATCGTGAACTTGAACAAGGGAAGTTTTTATTATCGTCGGGGCGAACTTTGGGTCGATGTGATCGGTAAAGGTGGAAAACATCGTGAAGTTCCTGTACGTGAAGAAACGGAGAAAGAACTTCTACATTATCTCGAAATGTGGGAAGGAAACACAGTGATAGATTCAGGCGATGAAACACCTCTTTTTTATTCGCTATATAATAAGGAAGAAACTCGTCAGAGAATCACCTATAATCACCTCTATAAGATCGTAAAAGAAGCAGTTCGTTTAGCAGGAGCGAACGATAAAATCAGTCCTCACTGGTTCCGTCATACGTTCGTTACCACGATGCTTGAGAACGAGGTGCCGCTCGTAGACGTTAAAGAGTGGGTAGGTCATTCAGATATTTCAACTACCAATCTCTATCTAGAGCGAGTGAATAAAGGAAAAAGTTATCAGCGCTTGAAGAAAGTACAACTATTCGAAAACAATAGATGAAGAAAAACAAAGAGGTCAATCAAGTAAATAGCAAGGCAAATCGCACCGATTTTCACATTGAAAGTCACCGTGCGATTTTTCTTTTTGTAATTCAATTTAAAAGTCACACATCTTTACATAGATCATTTCTCAATGACAAAAATAATTATTGAAGGGTTTCTGATCTTGTGGTGAATTAATGATTGAATGTATGGCATATTATAAGTTGTTTAGATATTTAAATTAGGCTCTTCTCGTAAAGATTGTTGCTTTTGTATAACAATGGGTAATTTACTTTTTATGGTATTGTGTATGAAGAGCCTTATTTAGCTAAAGGGCAACATAATTCACAAAACATATCGACGAAGATTGATAAGTAAAGGAGCTCCTTCAAAACGTCAACAACTATCACAGAAAAAGGAAATACAAAATTAAAAGTAGAATTTATTTAAAGAATTTAAATTGTTATTCCGAGTCACGATAGTTAAACAACAATTAAATTTATTGGGAGTTAGAAGATGAAAAATAAAAAAAGAAATAGAGGCGGCATTTTTAAAGATACCCTATTTGAATTTTTATTTGAATTGGTTTGGAGCATCATAATGTTTATACCAAGAATGATAATTCGCTTAATAGGTAATATTTGGTGAAGTAGTTAGTCGAAATAGAGCGATTGCAAATAAGAGCAGTCTTTTTTACAATAAGACAGCCTCCCTATAATAAACAAATTGTAAAAAAGCATAAGTTGTGGATAAACACTTAAACTAAATGGTGCTTTAACTTAATAATGTATTATGCAAAAAGGCTTAGAGATGGGAAGTTCTCTAAGCCTTTTTGCATTATGAATTGGTATGTGGTTTGGTCTATGATTTACCGTTTTTCACCTAAGGGTTTATGATGTTTCTCCTTAAGGACAGTTATCACAAAAGAGTTATGAAGATGATCCAAAAGCTTTATTCTAGATTTTAAAAATACGTTTTATGTTATGATGATAGAAGTATTTGTTAAATATTAACTGTTTGACAATTAAATCTTCATAAATAGGGTGGTTTGAAAATGTATTGGATAATTGGTTTATTCGACAAGAAAACAGAAGTAATCATCGAAAATATTTGGAGAGAATTCAAGAAAAATTCAATTGCAGATCCGGCAGAAGAAATAAGGGATGCCAGGCCACATATTACAATCGGTAGTTATTACGAATTAAACAAAGAAGAATACATAAATTTGTTTGATGAATTTTACAAAGATAAACCTAGTATTGATATTTCTTTCAATACTATAGGTTCTTTCATGAACTATAAAACTCTGTTTTTATCACCAACAATGACGAGAGAGTTGATGAATTTTCATTCTGAGTATCATGCGTATTTCCAGCAATTTAATGGTAAAGCGAATACATATTACTTACCTGATAACTGGATTCCTCATTGTACGCTTGTTAATAAAGTGTCTGATGATAAGTTAACAGAAGCCTTCAGTTACTGCTTAAAAAATCATCAGACCATTAACGGGAGAATTGAGGAAGTGGCAATTATCGAATTGGTTGGTGAAAATAATAACTTTATTGATGCACCTATTATTTACTCCAAGTCATTAATGAATATTAAATAAAAGTAGTCATATCTATCTTAAATATAGTAATACAGATTTACTATCCTATAATTACAAATGCAGTAATTGGAGGTTATTTTGTGGAACTAAGTGAATCAAATGTTAAAGATATACAATATGTTCTAGAAGATAGTTGGTCATTGAAATCGAGTTCAAAATGGAGCATTTACAATCCGGCATGTGGCCAGTGTGGTGTAACCTCTTTAGTAGTTAATGATCTCTTAGGCGGAGAGATCCGTAAGACACTCCTACCAGAGGGATGGCATTTTTATAATGTCATTCAGGGTAAACGCTACGATTTTACAGCTTCTCAATTTGCATCAAAAATTGTATATGAAGATTGCCCTTCTACTCGAGAAGAAGCATATAATGATACAAACTTAATTCAATATAGGTACTTAAAAGAACAAGTATATGACCGATTGAACAAAAATAATGTTAATAAATAAGTATATGTTATCTTATAATTCAATACATATGTTGTTGTATATGTTGAATAATACATATATATAATTTATATGGGAAATATTTAACGCAATCCTGGAGGTTTTTCATGAATCTTTGGAGATCAGGTATGTTGAAGATATGTATAAACTAGATCCATTAACAAAAGAAATGATTACACAGGCGGAAACTCTGTTCGATGTTGAATTTCCTGATGAGTATATAAAGATTCTATCTACTCAAAACGGTGGCTACCTTTTATATGATACATACTCTTGTTTGTTAATGCCTTCATACTCCTCTATAGAAATTCAGATTGACCATCTTTTTGGCATTGGAGGTAACGTAGGAATATTAGATATACCCCATTTTCAAGAAGAATGGAATCTACCAAAAGGTGTTGTTCTGATCAGTGGTGATGGACATGAATGGGTTGCGCTTGATTACAGAAATAGTAAAGCTAATCCCCCTATCGTATACGTTGATTCAGAAGAAGAAACGATTACTACTATCGCAACTTCTTTTAACGAATTCTTAACAGTTTTGATGAGTGGCACTCTTAATAAAGTTAGAAGAGAGAAATTAACCTCTCCCCTACAAACTGAGAAGGATTTTTAACATTTAGTCGATACATTGATAATTCATGATACACCTAAGGGGATTGATCAGTTTTTTAGCAAGGTTATCTCTACTAATAGTATTCACATCAATTATATGGTCGATAAGATGTGGAAGCATTCAAACCCTAAGGTTCAATTCTATTTGATGTTGTTTCTATCAGAATGTGCTGAAGGAAATAACAAAGGTATGATTCATGACGATGACCTTTATAACATGTTGATCGATATTAAGCTTAGTAAGAATATCGATGCCAAAGAACTTGCTGAATATAGTCTAGCTGCATTTTCTAAGAGAAATAATTGATTCCAAATTAGTAAAAGAACTTGCTGATTTTCTCCCCTATTATTCTTTCATTTAAATGTATAAGAATAGGATTCTCTGGAAATGATAGTAATAGATTGAGTTTACTAGAAATGACAATGACAACATTGTATATGTTGTTGTTGGTGACAAGTTAACATCATTAACAAAATATGTTTGAGTATTAATAATAAAAGTATTTTTAATATCAACATTAATATATATGTCAACAACGTGACTAACATATACTTTGTTCAGACCGCATAAATAAAAAAGAGAGGTGTAGTCATAGAATAACGGGTTCTCTTTTGTAAGAGAAAATCGAAATTCGTAAGCCAGCCAATCAACAGGTGAATTAGCACTATAATTGGATATGTAAATGACATTAAAAACGACCAGATTTTGTCTGGTCGTTTTCTTAAACCCTTATTCAATTAAAGCAACTTTTAGTTGAAGAAGAAATAAGTGACACTACAAGCAGAGCGTTTCATCCAATTTCTGAATCTTGGAGTGGGAAATTAAAAAAACATTGCCTAAAATGTCGATTTTGTCTCCCTTTACACGTACAGCACAATCTTTGTTCGAAGCATATATGTTTATTTCCTCCGATAGGAGAGATAGTTCGCTTTGGACCAACGTAATGTTATTTTCGAGATCAAAATGAGAAAGGACGGAAAATTTGTCAAGACCAATTCCGTCGTAAACAGAGCTCATTTCAACTTTATATCCAAAGTTTTTCGAGCATAACCATTTTGCGGACATATTGATTGCACCAGCACTTGCTCCAATCACAACGCCGCAGCTTTTTTTTATCGAATCCGATAATTCATATTCCATCAAAAAACCATTTTGTTTAAGAGTGTTCCCCCCCAATAAGAAAATGACTGAAGCATTTTGAATTATTGTTTGGGCATCTTCCTTCTGTAAGTGATAATTAATTAGATGATATTCATCAAATATAATACCAGCCTGGTCAAGCCACGATCGTTCAGTAGCACCATTATCTTCATAAATAGATGGATTTGAGCTAATCATAGCAAGCGATTTTCTATCAGTTATATCTGCCTGTAACACACTGCCCAGATTCTCTGGAAAAGAATCGTTAAACCAGCCTAAATAATAAAGAGTTTTCATAAATACCCCCATAGCAAAGTGTAAATCCACCATTTATTCCTTGCGTCATCATTCCGTTTTCTTGTCACAAAAAAGCTCTCAATATGACCTCATTATTGAATACAAGTTAAACAACACCCTTCACCTAACGTGCTCGTTTGTTGAATAAGTATCTTATTATATATTCAATTTAGCTGTCGTCTAATCCTTTTCCCCCGTATTAAGTAAGTCATTTAACAAGTGATTTAGCATACCAAAAAAGTAGCGTGACAATGGCTATTGTCATCTTGTTAAAACGTATGCAAATTAAGGTGCTAATAATGGTTATAAAAGTGGTGTAATTTTATCAAAACGCTTATATATCAAAGAAAAAACCGCAACGAATTTCGTTGCGATTTATAGTGCTAATTGATATGCGATTTGATATGTTTTTTCTTGTTTTCTCCCTCAAAAGAGAATCCGTTAGTTTTAGAACTCTAGATACAAATTTAAGAAAGAACTAATTTAAATATAATAATATAGAACATTTATACAGTATTATCATCTTATCCATATATTCTAATAAATGTACATATGTCAATTTTATTTTGGACAATAATGACGAAAACATTATTGTTATTAATATATATAAGGTTGTTAACCATAACATATATTTAAATTACGATAAATCGTTTAAGATATAATAAGGTGTGAATCGTATAGCCGTTTAGTTTTCACTAATCATTTGTTACACAATGAGAACTTATGTTATCAACATCATTATTTTCATCATTCTTGTCTTAATTATCATTAACAACATTATCGATGATATTGTTGTTCTTATCATACGATTTGTTAGTGACTTCATTTTATTCTTGATGATATCTTCTTAAATCACATTAACCGCTATTAAATCATGCTATTTGTCATACTACTGTATGGAGTGTATCTTATTCGTTTGATAAGATAGCAACTGATGTTATGAATTGTTTGATAACATGGATTCAAGGAAATAGAATGATCACCGACAAAAAAATTAAATGCAACTGAGTTAGCTATTTGCGAAACAACTTGATAGTTGATCTTTGACCAACTAATTACTTTTTGAGTTTAGGCTGATGTAATCCAGGAACTTAATCGTATAAAGAAGGGACATTAGTAATGAGTTGGAATGATAATCACAACTTTGAACGAGAAAAAACTAAATTCTTAACCAAAATTGGCTGTTTTTTCATTGTAGTCATTTTAGGACTTTTTATGGTTTTACTAGTAGCTTGGTTTACTTCATCTTCTCAAGAGACCCAGTTAAAGGTAAGCTATTCTCCTAATAATAAAAACTTAATCGAAATTGTTAAGGAAGATGATTTTCCTGACCCTGCTCTTAGAATCAAATACGATAATAACAAAAGTGTTATGAAAACGAAAATACCAGACAAAATAACTGTGGAATGGAAAAATAATTATGAAGCTATTGTAATTCTTTCTAAGCAAGGAAGAGAACCAGAAACAGTAAACATTAACTTCAGGCAATAATTTCAATAATTTTTTAATTATATATATATCCTCAATATTATCGATGTCAAGATTAACATATACAACATTGTTAATCTTGACATATAAGTTCAAAAAAAAGCCGCTATTTTAGCGGCTTTTTTCAATAACTCCATATTGTTCTAACAAATTGCGAATGGCTTTATTTATAAGTTTTGACTTGTCGCCTTTTTCACCACGAGAAGCGATATTGTCCACTTCTATAGCGAGATCAGGGTCCATGTAGAAGGAAGTGAACACCTTCTTACGTTTTTGTTTCTTTACTTTGTTACCAGAAGCGAGCATTCGAAGATAATCATCGTCTTCATCATTGTTGTCTTTGTTGTCATCAACAACATTGTCGATGATGTTGTTGTTCTTATCATATGTTTCGCTAGCAACTTCATCTTCATTCTTAGTGATTTCTTCTTCAACCTTATTGATTACATCATTATTCTTATCTTCCTTCTTTTCACCAACAGTGTCATATGAATTAAAAAAAGTTTGAGTGGCATTCGGCTTTTTTATTTTATCCTTGAGGCTGCTCTTGTTTGACACGTTTCTTCAGCTCCTTCACAAATGGGATATAATATTCGAGTGCATTCTTAAGTTCTGGATTCTCATCAAACCCAGTGATGGCTAAGCGGCGAGTGGCTGCTTTTCGTTTGATGATCGTTTTAAAACGAACGCCAGGATAATCTTCATCAACAGATTCTTCCATAATCTCGTTCTCTTTAGCACGCGCATCGATTAGAGAGAATAGAATACCTGCAGTCTCTAGATTCGGATTAAACCGTTCTTTTGCTCCTTCAATGATCTCAAGGAACTTAGGAATCGCATAATACGCAAACATGGACCCATCAAACATGACGACTGCATAACTTCCTGCTTTTGAGTATGTACTAAGAGGCATTACCGTATGTTCCGATAGAGCTGGCGGTGTATCAATGATGATCCAATCATAGTCTTCCATAACAGGCTCTAAAGCTTTTTGTAGTGCATCTAAGCCAAGACCGTTCTCGTACATCATACGTGGTAATGTGGCTAGGAAATCATTTGCTGGAATGAGATCCAAGTTCTCTGAAATCTTAATGATATACTTTCTTGCATCACCATCAAGAATCGCTTCCAATACGGTTCTTTTTTCAAAGACGTTACAGATATCATACTCACTTGTTAGAAAACTAGTTAAGTTTCCTTGTCCGTCCATATCTACGGTTAGGACTCTCTCGTTTTTACTGAGAAGGTATGAAGTGATACCACTACTGATAGACTTCGAACAGCCACCTTTACTAATACCAAAAGTAACTATTTTAGCTGTCAAAATTTCCACCTCACTATAATTCTAGTATTTGTTACTTATCATTTTACCATCAATTTTGTAGTTAACGATAAGGATGTTATCGACAATAACATCTAGTATGTTACAGCATATCTTTATAAGTTGTCGATATTTTCAACATTGTGAACGATAACAATCATAACATGTATCACAACTATAATAACATAGATAACATATATATTATTGTTAACATATATAAAAACATTTATACATCAACTCATTATCAATTTTGAGAATAATAGTCTTTCATGAAAAATGGCAATAAATCTGTATACTAGTTTGACAAGAATAAGTCTGAATCTGATAGGAAGCTGAGTTCGTTTTTAACAGATGATAAAGTACAAATATAATTCTATGAGCAATGACAACAATGGTTATAACTTATACAACTATATTGTCTGCAATGATAACAACAATAACAAATAATGTTTTAACATATATGTTACTAAGGACATATACATTGTATTTGATTTATATATGACAACAACATATACGATAACATTGACAACATTAATGAAGAATAAATTATTAAGACTATATACAACAATATTAACAATCAATGAACTTATAGTGCTGGATCTACATATAAAATAAGATATATGTATAAGCTGTATTAACTTCAATGGTATCATCATAACTTATTGTATACAGCATCATATATTTTATCAGTGACATATGTATTTATAAGTTTATTAAAATTAATTATAAGAATGCTAATGATAATAATTGTATACTTAAAAATAAATTATAATTCGTTGTTTGCAATATCATATATATTATCCGCGACATATGTATTAAGAAGACTATAACAATAACTTCAATACTGCTAATGATAATAATATTTTCATTAATGACAACTTATAACTTATTGTATAAATCAAATATATATTAATGATGATATATGCTGAATGTTTATAACAGTAACTTTAATAACGCTGTTGATAATAATATAGTCATTATTAACAACTTATAATTCATTGTATGCATTGCTATATATATTAATATCAACATATGTGTATCTAGGAAGCTTAATATTTAGTCGAAAACAATATTAAAAACATCATATGTTTATCTATTAATATTAAGGTTGTATTTATTTTTGTCACTAATATTAAGTTATATAACGTTGTATATTTTAACATATATAATATGAACAACATATGTTTATATGTACAAAAGAGCCCTTACCGCTAAGGTAAGGGCTCTTACTTTGCTGCTTTTTCTTTTAGCCAATTTAACATCTTTACTTCGTTGTTTTTATTCTGTCGTTTGTTCTCTCGTTTGATGTAACGAGAGAGGGTAGTGTGTGCGATACCGATCTCACTCGCGGACTGACGGATACTCATACCCAGTGAATCGATCATCTCTTTAATCGATGTTGGGGTTAATTTGATTTCAGCTGAGAAATCAAAAACTTGTTGTTCTGGTTCATCTTCAACTTCAATCTTAGTTGGTGGAAAATCGATAGTTGAAGCCGTTTCAGAATGAATATTCCACGGTAGGGGAGTTTCCTCTACCTTTGAAACCAGTAGGTTATCTTGTGTAAGCTTCTGCATACGAGCGATGATCTGTTCATCTGCATCATGATCAGATGAGATCAAGTTTTTCCTGTTCTCTTTAACAAGTGCATCATGAGGGAGGATGACTACTTTAATCTCAGACCAATAGTTTTTGAACCAGCCCTTTTTACCGACCATTTCTTCGTCGATCTCTTCTGTATAATGCCATGTTTTGATCACATCATCTTTTTGTAGCTCATCAAGCACGTTCTCGAACTTGTCTCGAATCTGGACTCCGTTGTACCGCGTTGAGATATCTAACACTTTTAGTATGGTTGATACTTTAAAAGGTTGGTTTAGGGATCTTCTCATCGTACGAATCTTCCATTGGAGATTCAAGTAACGTGCTAATCGTTTTTGTTCACGTTGTGTATAGTGACTGTATTGAAAAATCTTAAGATCAAGTAGACCGATAGACCGGTTTGGTCCTTCAAGATAAGGCGTTAGAATCGAAGTCGGTTTTACTTGAACGGCATAAATTCCTCGAGCTTCACCCGTCTTCTTATCGTAAGCCACACGTATCTTGCCGATCTCAAACATTCTCTGAAAATCTTTAAACTTATAAAGCTCGTTATCTTGCATCTCTTCAGCGTTAATCACTTTGACTTTTTGATCACCGAGCGATACCCAGATCGAAGAGAGAGCAGCAACACGCTTCATTATATTAAAGCGATCTTCCTCTCGATAGTCCAGTTCTCTGCCGTTAGAACTTCGTTTACGAAGATTGCGAAGACGAAGAGCGTCGCTGCTGTGAAATTCTATGTATCCATCGCTATCTTTAGGTGTAACCATCCAAAGGTAAGTGATAAGGTCGAAGAGGTCCGCTGTCATCTCGTCTAATGAGCTAAGTGTGGATTCGATTAACTCAAGCCAGATCTCTTGTTGGTCAGAAGCTAGCTCTCTGACACCTGTATCATTAGGTCTTAACTCTGCCATACCACGAACCTGACCCTTGTTGTCTATGATTTCTGTACCCAAGTAACCCGTGTCACCTTCTTTGTATTCTTTCTTCTTTGTCACGATGTCACGCATGAGGTGGAAGTCGATATCCATACTCGAGTAGATATATTCTCGGTCGAGTGCTTCTTCGATCTTTTCTTCGTTCACACTGCGTTTGATCTCAATGTTCGGAAACTCCTGCATCAGATGACCTGCGAGTAAGAGTTTGATCGTATCTTTATAACGATCGACCGCGTCGCGAATCATGTGCTTCGTGATATGTTCACCGGAATAGAGTGTTTCTGTATACAGATAGTATAGAGCGCGAAAACTCGGTCGCATCTTCTCACATGGAGCTTGCTGACGAGTCTCATTATCTGTCATCTGGTAGGCATCTTGCTGCCAATGCTCTAATACATGTGGACGATCTTCATAGAGTATCTTTGTTTCTTCATAGATGACAGCTTTTAATAGTTTATAGTTCAATATTAAACGATCAGGTATGTTCTCGTAATTCATAACAAACACCCTCTCTAATTTTAGAAATTGTTATGTAAAAATGCACCACTACTAACATTATAACAAGCATTCTTAGCTAGAAAGGGTCAATTATGCACCAAAAGAGAGTTTTCAGCAATAAAATGCACCAAATTTACATGTGTTGAGCGGAACCTGTGTACCAAAAATGCACCACACTAAAGGTTTTATCATAAAAATGCACCATTTGTGCACCACTTCAGCGGAACTTGTGTACCAGGTAGTAAATGAATTTAAGTATTCACTATATGGTTCGTTCTTACTAATAATAGGTATTTATTACCTTTAATTATAATTAAAGGAATAATTTGATTTAAATAGGGAAACGGTTAAAAGCTCTGAAATACATAAGAGAGAGTGGGGAGTACAAAATAAAGGAACTTCGGAGTATAAAAATAAAGAGGAGAATGTATGAATGAAAAAGTGGATTAGTTCGGTATTAACACTTGCTTTAACTTTTATGATGGCTGTACCAGCATTTGCAGAAACGGGCGCGCAAACTTCCGTTATCAATGGAGAAACCATAACTACTGAAATTATTCAGGATGATGCACAATACCGAATTGTAGAGAGTTCTGATAGTACAGGAACCTATACGACAAAGTTTAATAAAAGTACAAATGAGGTATCTGTCTATAAAGAAGGAGTTCTTCAACAATCTGAAGTGATTACACCAATAACACCAACTCCTACTCCTGATCCACTAGTTACGAAAGACTCTCCTTCTTATATAACAGGACCTACTGATTCAGCAGCTTATACTGAAAAAGGTACTGATTACTGGTTTGATCTATATTACAAAGTTACATTCTATGAGAATGAAACAGTGGGCTGGAAAATTTCTTTAAGTGATCAAGCGTACCCATATTATAAAGAAACGTCAACAAACAGAGATGACTTAGAAGGGTTTAGAGAGGCTGTTAACACAGCTGAAACGAAAGAAGATACTGTATTAGCTCTAGGTGGTGCAAGCTTAGCTTCCTTATATGCAGGGGTTTTATCTTCAGGCATCACTGGAGGATTAAGTGTTATCGTTGGAGCACTACTAGCGGTAGGTGGTTCATTGACTGCTGCAGTAGCTGGTTTTGAAGCATTTGATGCGAATAGAGATGCAGAATACTATTATTATAGATTAAAATAATCAAACATAGGAGCTGATAGGAATGACTACGGGTTTACATTTTACACTATTGTACTGTATTGCTATTCTGTTGGTGGTCATTCCTATCATTGCAGCTAGAAAGAATCCAAAAACGAGACCATTTATGTATTTTATTTCAGGTTTGTTTTTTATAGGATTCACAACGTTGTTTATTTTAATAGAAATTAATTAACTTTAGATATCTGAGACTAAAATGCACCATATGGTAGACAGATTCCGACCAATTTGTTTTAACTGCACCAATTATACTTCGAGTCCTGCTAATTTAGTGAGATCATGGACTTAAAAATAGAGCCTTTCCCTAATTGGGAAAGGCTCTTATTATGTGAATTAATCAGTTAATTGTTTCCAAGAACTATAATGATGAATGGCAAAGCCATCAAAGCTTTTCTCTTTGTAGTAATGGTCATTCACTTTTGTAAGTGTATGGTACATGTCTTGCTGAGTTAAATGGCTAAAGGATAGATAAGGCACGTCATCGATTTGATTCGTTTCAATAGCAATAACGACTTTTTTACTCATCTGCTTGGCATATCGGACTTCAGAGGCGGTTAGAGCTACAATCTCGTTTTGTCCTTCAGTGAAATTACGATAAGCCATGATAGAAATACCGTCAGTGTTTCGGATTACCCATTCGCTTAACCTACCTTTACCAAACGTTTTGTTGGAGTAGAAATGTACATCAAACCAAAATGGTATATCAGCGTATAAGGGTAGATTTATTTGATTGGCGAATAATTTAATATGGTTTAAAAGGTCTTGATACTGATTAACGATTAGATCGTTATCGGTATTCCATTCTGAAATTGTGTATGGTTCAATGTCCAGATGTACTCCAGAGAATTTCTCAGAGTTGGAGGCTTTCGCTTGATAATTTGCAAGCCAGTTCATAAACTGTTCTGGCCCCCTATGATTAGGGTCAATCCAATCGGGTGCACCATCGAGGGCTTGTACACGAACACCTATTCTGTGAGCCTCTTTAATAAATTCTTGGTACTTAGACATTTGAAGGTCTGGATCAATCTGTAAATATAATGTATGCACACTCTTTCTCTGCAGAAAGTTTAATACATCTTTTTTTTCTGTTACAATCTTGTTTGTATGCCATAAATAAGTAGCGAAAGTCTTATTAGTTTGTAAACGCCTTTTTTCTGCAGCATAAACATCGTTAGACATGGTTATCACCAAAGAAACTATAACAAATAAACATAGTAACCCCTTATTCTTCATACCCGTATCCCCTTCATTAATTTTCCAAAGGTTCAAACGAGCCTATGGCAACATGGCGATCATACACATCGTGCTTAGGCACATTGCTTTGCGTCCTTGTCTTTCAACAAGTTTGCCTTTTCAGATTAGAAAAATTGACTTACTTTATTATCGGTTATTTCTTCTTCACATTAATATGTAAGTTATGTTCGTATATTAAAAATAAAAAAGATATAAAAACAAAAACCAGACTAAAAGTAGAATTAATTAACCTTGTTCAACTATCGGTCCAGATTGTGGAATAACGGACACAGGATATTTCTGTTAATTAGAGAATTAAACTTATGTAGTTCATTCTAAGGTCAGGAGCAATATGGTTAAGTCAACCCATATTATGAACAAAGGAGAACTGGAAATGAGAAAGCTCGTTCTGTTTCTGCATACATCGCTTGACGGATTTGTAGAAGGACCGAACGGTAAAATGGACATTGGCTGGGTTTCCTACGATGCTGAATTGGAGAAACACGCGAAAGAAATGCTGAGTACTGCCGACACTGTTATTTGGGGACGTGGGACTTATCAGATGATGCACAATTACTGGCCATCTGTGCCTTCGAACCCATCAGCATCGCAGCATGAACGCAATCATGCAGAGTGGATCGAGAAGACCTCCAAAATTGTTTTTTCCAGGACGTTGGAGAAGGTCGAATGGAACAACTCAAGACTGGTGAAAGAAGATGTCGAGGAAGAAATCAAGAACCTCAAACAGCAGGTAGGAAATGATATGGTCATTCTCGGCAGTCCTAGGTTCGCACACTACCTAATGCAGCTTGATTTAATAGATGAGTATAAAATTACGGTTTCACCCGTACTGATTGGAAGTGGTTTGTCGTTATTTCAAGGTCTCAAGGAAAAAATCAATCTTAAACTCATTGAAAACAAGACATTTGATTCTGGAGCCATAGGGCTCGTTTACCAGACGGTTAGATGATAAAGTATATTTCACTAGCCGGACACGTAAAAGCTAAGGCAGTCAAAGTCTTTCGAGTTCCTAGTTGATTACTGCTTTATTTACTAATCAGTCTTATTCAGTTTGCCAGGTGATCGTGTCGTTAAGATTGTACCTTCTACAAAATGGGTGCATTTCTTCAAGAAGGAGATCTGCACTTTTTTATTGAACTTATTGAACAAACGGGCAGTATTGTTGAATAAGAGATGGAGGTGCTAGTTATGAATGGAATATCTTTTGCAGTCTCGCAAATTACAATTGCTTATAATCAAGAGGATGAGATGGTTAATTTTTATAATCAACTTTTAAACGCTGATTTGAGTCCTTACAAGGTGGGGGACTTTAGATTTTATAAAGGAAAGATTGGGGAAATTGGTTTATTATTTTGCCCGAATGAAATGCTGGGTATAAAAGCTGAAAAAAATAATATCCAATTTACTGTACAAGTATCAAATTTGGAAGAAATACTTTCTAAAGTTTCTCAGTGTGGTGGTAAACAAATTCAGGGAATTAATAGAGAGGAGAGTCGATCCTCAGTAGGAATTTTAGACCCAGATGGTAATTCCATAGAATTGTTGGAGATATAAGGACCAGACATAAGAATAAAACACACCCATCTTAAATGTTTCTTAAGTAAATGTCAGGAAGCTCCCTTAATGCTAGGTTTCTTATATGAAAATGACTAATCTATAATTTTATATAAAAGTAAAATAAGTTTATTTTTAAATAACATACTAAAAAAAAGAATATGAATATTCCACTAGAAAATTATAATACCATTTAACTCTGATGTACTGGTTTTACAAAACTATTAACTCTTTTCAACAGTGAGCTGATCAGCAGCGACTGGTCGTTCTATTTGTCTTCTTAAATTTAATGAATTATCGAGAAAACAGATCTACAATAAAAACAGTCTCTTTATCTACTATTAGACGAAGAGACTGTTTATTGAAGTAGTATATCGATCGTTCCTTGTAAAGATTTAAAACATCTGTGGGGGCATATCTTGTTGATTTATATAGATTTAATGAGGGGCTTTTGTTTGTAAAAGCTTAATCCCCATACCGATAAAAATAAGTCCAGTTAGTTTGTTCAAAATAGTTCCGATTTTTTGGTTTCCTCTTAGTTTTTTCGTAACGTAGGAAGAGAAATACGCAACAAATAAACACCATAGTAATCCAGTGGCTGTAAAAGTCAGTCCTAAAATCAAAAAAGGAATGGGTCCAACCGCTTTGGTGTCTATAAATTGTGGGAGAAATGCAATGAAAAACATTGAAACTTTTGGATTTGTAAGACTCGTTAGCATCCCTTGTATATAGATCTTTCGTATATTAAGAGAATCTGTCGCAGCTTGAAAGGATAGATTGGACTTGTCCAGTATCATCCGAATGCCTAAATACACCAAGTATATAACACCAATAATTTTAATCGTATTAAACAGAAAAACAGATTTTACAAGTAGCAATGATAAACCAAACGCTACAAACAATGTGTGAACCAAAGAACCTGTAATAATACCTAAAACAGAATACACACCTGCTTTTCTACCTTGTGACATACTTCTTCCGATGATGTACATCGTGTCGGTTCCAGGAATTAAATTCAATAGAATTCCTGTGAGCAAAAATGCTTCATAATTTATAACGCCATACATAATTACGCACCTCTTTTTATTTTTGGGGTGCCCTTATCGATACTACAGGATTTTGCTACACATGGGAAGCTCATTTGGCATATGGACAAAACTAGAACACGCGGTTTTAATTACTTTCTTTTTTCATTATTAGGTGAATACTGTTCAAATTCTTATAGCAGCAGTAACAGCAACTTTAATAATTATTAACGTGAGGAATTTAGATAGATGGGAAAGAGTAACTCTTTATCTAGAGGGATTTATGAAATTAATGAACAAACGTAAAGAATTAAATTGAGGATGGGATTTATGAAGGGTTTACAATTAGCAATTTTAGGTGCTATTGTTGGTTGCTTGCTTTGGGGATTATTTACAAATAATTTCGAAACAGATTCCCTTCTTTTGCTCATCTTTGGAATTTTTATAGGACATAGTATCGGAAAAAAGGAAAGCTCTTCTACATAGAGAAGCAAATTTAATTATTCAACTATCGGGTGCATTTCTCTTATAAGGAGATTTGCACCTTTTTATTGAACAAACATAGCAGGATCGCTGAATAAGAAGCTATTTACATTAGTGGGGTTAAGATTTTATGAACCTACTTGATAAAGGTAATCTGTATTGAACCGATAATTTCATCTTCCAAATTATTTTTTAATATTTCATTTTCTAAGTTATTAATACTATCTACGTTTTCTTTCATTAAATGGAGTCCATTACTATTAAGGAGCTTTATTAAGTTTATTACTCCCTTAATTTGTATATCAAAATTAATAACGATTATAGTATCAGAGTACATGGCGTGATTCGTTACCCAACCCCTTGACTGATTTATACAATTAACTGCATGGTCAATAATTTCATATCGATTGCTATTAGTTACTCCTCTTAACCTAAGTGGTTCTAAAATCAAGAAAATCCCTCCTTTTTTAAACTGCTATAGAATAGACGATGTTTTAAAAATCGATATTCTATTTACATATTTACTTTAAGTGATTAAACTATATAAGTAAATAAACTATTTGAAATACGGTGATTAAATTTATGGAACAAGAACGGTATATAAAAGAAGCGATCTCAATATTAGAAGACATAAACAAACTTATAGTGAATAAGCATTTTTCTACGTTGGAGTTTGAGATTACTCCGAAACAATTTTTAATTCTGAAGGCAGTTAGAGGAGAGCAACCAGTTAATATACATACTGTTGCTAGTCGTTATGATTTCTCAATGAGTTCGACGAGTCAATTGGTCAATAAGCTAGAAAACGAAGGGTATATTATTCGTTCTATTAATCCAAAAAACAGGAGAGAAATAATCCTTACTCTAGGCGAAAGAGGAGAAAAATTTTGGGAGAGCTATGACAGAATTGATGTCCTTGTTACAGAGAGGTATTATTCCAAGCTATCAGTTGAGGAGACGGTACAGTTAAGGGATTTCGCTAAAAAACTATATGGGATCATTACTGGCGAGTAAAGCAAGGTTTTATATCGATAAAATTCAAGAGCGTAGATAGGGATGGTTTTAGGGTAATTGATCTCAACCATATTATTCGCTAGTTCGAATTTGAGGAAACGATGGTATGAAACCTATCTATATTATTCATCTAAATATTTCACTTTTCATATAGAACAATTACATGAGGAGTAGATGAGCATCTTCCGATATATTTTGGTACCTTTATGTAATAAAAAAAGATTAATCTATCACGAAGAGAATATGCATCGTTATTTCATACACAGTTATATAAGCATTGTTTGTGTAGTTATTAAAAGTTGATGTTTTGGTGTTTGAAAAGTGGTGCAAAACTATGCACCACTTTTATCATTTTAGTACACACAGTCCGCTCACTGGTGCATTTTGCACCACTTATGCACCATCTTACTACTTCATGAGCGGAACCTGTGTATCAAAATGAACCATAAAATGCACCACACGCACCACTGGGATCTTATTTTCAGCGGAACTTGTGTAGCATTAAAACTCATGAAAACAGTGGTTTTATAGGATAATCCATCCAATTTTCTAGCGAAGTTTTAACGAAACCTGACGAAATCTAGCGAAGTGTGTGCGATAAAAATGCACCACTGAGGTACCCATATAGAGCGGAACTTGTGTAGTAGTCTTTTACTAAAAAAATCGCTATCCCTTTATGTATTAGGGGATGCAGCACTTTAACACGAGATACACAGAGTTCGCTGAAGTGGTGCATTTCGAGTGTAATGGTGCAAAACAGAAGCGGAACGTGCATGATAAAAAAATAGAACCACTTTTTTTGTCCCTTGAGCCACATGGCCTCAAGGGGCTTTTTATGTTTGGTGCATTTTCCTTAGAGAACACCCTTTTACAAAATGTAACTTCGTTATACTTTCTCCAACAAACGGAAACATCTCGTTTAGAAGAGGGAGAGCTGTGTCAAAAACAGGCTCTCTCTATCGGAGAAACAAAAAATTCGGAGTGAAAGAGGGTGTCAGTGGTGCAAAACGTGAATAAAAAACAAGAATCTGTTGTTTCTATCCCTGATATTCTATCATTCATGACCCATGACAGCCTCATGCTTTATAAGAAAAAAGGAACTTCTGCACCACTCCGAAACGTGGTGCGTTTTACAGAAGCTGAAAAAAATGCACCACATAAACGTGGTGTCGTGTTCGTCTCGTCTTCAAAAGAAGATCTCACAGAAGGAAGAGGCCTCGTCGTTACGTCTTATGAGACCCTACAAGAAAAGTACCGCAACTTGTCACACTGGACACCAAACACGTTTCGCGGTGGCACGTACTATGACTTTAAGAACCGTATCATCAAAGGGCACGAGCGGGAGAACCTTAAACAGATCAATGTGATTTCGCTCGATATTGATACGAAGAACGCTGATCTGTACGCTCTTTATATCGGATGCGAAGAGCTAGGGTTACCGCGGCCGAACTTGCTGCTTCAGACACCTCGGGGATACCAGGTGTTCTTTGTGTTATCTTCTCCCTTTTACATCACGAACCGAGAACAGTATAAGAGTTTACGCATCGCAGAGAGGCTTTCCAACAACATCCGCCGTGCACTAAAAAATTATGCACCAGTCGATACGAACTGTGTACCATTTGGGTTTTATCGGATACCCAAAGAAGAGAACGTCCTTGATTTCTACGCAACACCCGCTGATACAGCGTCACTCATCAAGTGGTCTGTTGACTATGAAAAGCGAAACATGTTCTCTGTGATATATTCAAACCAAACAAAAGAAGACGATATCACACGCTCCGATTGGTACCGTGCACTCATCACATCTAAAAAAATCGACTCTGGGTACCACGGATCAAGCCGTAACAACGCACTCATGACGCTTGCTCTTGCCAACTATCAGAGCGGGAGAGAACTAGAAGACGCGTACGATGAGCTCGATCAGTTCAACTCCAACATGGTAAAGCCGCTCAGTAAGCAAGAGTTCGAACGTACGTTAAAAAGTGCGTACTCTGGTAAGTATAAAGGAGTAAAGCGTTCGTATGTGGAGAGTCTCCTCGAACTCTGGACGGATGGACAAGCTCAGTTCGTAGGTCGTGAAGGTTGGTATAAGTTTAAAAAGCCACGCGAAGAACGAACCCGCTCACACTATGATGAACGAGAAAGTGATCTACTCGCTGTACTAAAGGAAAAAACAACAGGTGTGAACCCTTACCTAGAAGGATCACTAAGAATGCTCGCTGAAACGTGCGGGATGGCACTCTCTACGTTAAAAGAAGTGTTAAAGAAGTCGAAGCAAATCATCAAACAGACGGTCGGTAGAGGACGTAACGCGGTGACGAAGATCGCCTCAAAATCGGTTCTATTCCAACACATGATCGAGACGCGAAAAGAGAGCACACCAAAAGCGCAGCTGGCATTTATCGATCTGTTGCCGAAGCGAGATCAAGCATTTGTCTTACATAACGAAAACGAACAAAAAACTGTTCCATTTCTCATAATGAAGTCGCATCCACAAAGTCGGTCGGGTTGACATTAAATGAGCCAGTGTGCCAATACATATCAAAAATCTCCTGTCAGCTATCCTCGGATCTTCTGGGTTATAGCAGAATAATGGAGAGAGAGTTAGTAGTTTAAGAGGTAGAGGAGAAAGGTTCTGGTACGTGAAATTATAGGAATCTGTAGTAAGATAATATTATTGTAAGAAAATTCTGATAGTAGTTTAGATATATTTTCCAGTCAATCTATTGCCAAACGTGCGTTCTTTAGTGTAACCTGCAGGCAACTAGATCAGATTTCATCGAGGCCATAATCGAGACCGTAGGTGAGTTAGCGCTTTTTCACGGTGTATTATGGGTTCGATTCTAGGTAAGAATGCAGTGATACAAGGGGATTCCGGCATTTCTCTTTTTTCTCGTTCCGCATCCAAGACCTCATACCCACAACGTACATGTGACTATGAGGTCTTGGACGACTCGTTAAAAAGAGAAGCCGGAATAAGAGATTGAGAGAATAAAAGAGTAAGAGGTTGAGTGTGGGAGGAGTGAAGAAAGTTAGGGAAAAATAATAATAAGGTCAAAAGAATAAGTTCAAGTGATTAAGATCAAGAGCAAAACCAGGAGTTCAAGGTTAAGAAGGTTCATGTAGGTTCAAGTGCGTGAAGGGAATATGAATGTGGTCTCAGGAAGTAAAAAGATTGTGATAGCTGATCTAGTGGACAACCATTTTCTTTAGGTAAGGGTGGTGGAACGTGTTATACAAGTACAGTACGTTACAACCAAAAGATGTGGAGTACCTGCGGTTTATCTTAAGAAACGGAATCGTGACGCATAAACAAGTGATGTTGAAGTTTCAAGAGAACCATGTGAACCAAGCGTATAGAAGACTTCAGAAGCTAACGAATCAGGGGTATCTTGTGAACAAACGGATCGCATCCAGGCTCGGCGTGTATTACGCGACGACAGAGGCTCGGCAGCAAGTGGAAGCGGAAGTAACGGTACCAAAGAACGTTAGTCTGAACACGGCGCAGCATACGCTTCTCTTAACAGACCTTCTCTTATTTTATGAGTATCAGTTCAAACAGAAGGGGATACCGTTCTCGTATCATACAGAACGTGAACTGCGATACAGAATCGTCGGACAAGGGTCGAACCAAGAGAAGCTTCGGAACTACAACAACCGACGAGACCGGATACCAGACGCCCTCTTTTTTGTGAAACGAAGTGATGATTCCGTGAACCGGATCTGGATCGAGCTCGAACTCACGAAGAAAGAGAACAAAAGGTATAGAGATAAGTTTAGGATGTTTGAAAGGGTATTAAGTGAAGGTGAATACGACAACGTGTTCTATTTCACGCATACCGGTCACATCAGAAACACGATCAACCGGATGAGTAGCGACCTGACGAACGGCCATCGGATTCTAGTGAAAGGTATTCCAGATGCGATACTTAATGATAAGTGGGAGGAGGTGACGAACGTTGGAACCTCTGATGGAGAGTCGGGAACGACCGCAAAGTGAAACTGATCGACTGATCGGAGACCTGGTTCTCTACCTCTGTGTTGGCGTTTTGATCCTGTTCTTCATCGTACCCGCCGTAATCGGGTTATTACCGTTCTTTCTTCTTTACACAGTAAAACGCGATCTTTATGGCTACCTTAGTCTATCGATCGGATGTACTATCTTACTCGTGTTATACGTCTCTGGCACATTATTCAGTTACCTCGGCGTACTTTCCAGTGTGAACGTACCGTTCGTGACCGATCTTGTTGAACAGTTGTTTAACAAAAATAAATCGTTTCCGGTTTCAATCTCTAGTTATCTGAGCGTGCTCGCTCTTTCTTTGATCTTTGGTTTTCTGTATTACATCTACGCTACTTACTTTTACAAAAGAAGGATCACGACAAAGAGTGAAGAGGTTAAACGAAGAAAAGACGAAGGGCGGTACAAGCGTTTTCGGGAAAAACGAGTGAGTTTTCTCTCTCAAAAGCAGCTTCAGTACCGAAATCAAGAAAAACAAGCACCGTTCATCGGGTATACCGATACCGGAGAACACCTGGAACTAAAACCTCATGAGATGAACTATCATATGCTCGCGACAGGCGGTACGGGGACCGGTAAGACGACCCTCATCGCTTCGATCATGGAGAGCGCGTTAAAACAGAACAAGCCCGTCATCTTCTTTGACGGTAAGGGCGAACGTAAATCGATGCTCGAGTTCAAAGCTTTAGCCGAAGCCTATGGAAAAGAGGTGTATCTCTTTTCTGAATCCGACCACCACACCTACAATCCGATAAAGAACGGTACACCGACAGAAACGAGGGACAAACTCATGTCACTCTTCTCTTTTTCAACAGAAGGAGACGGTGCGTATTATACGGATATCGCCTCACGCTACCTACAGCTCATCATCAAGCTCATCGACGAGTCGAACGAGACTCGCGATCTACACACCATCACGAAACTCACCAATTTGAGTCAGACCAAAAAGTTGTTTCAAAACGAAACAAGAGAACAAGAGATTTCAGAGGAATTCGAAACAACAATCGAAGTGGAACCTCCACATGACGATCTGGACGACTTTACAGGAACACCAAAACAAAAAGAGACAAAAGTGATCAAACAAACTAGAAACGTCACGGTATCCGTGCTGAGTGAGAAGTTACAAAGAATAAAAAATACACTCGATGACGAATTTCCGAGTGAGATCGTCGAGGGGTGTCTCACACGGCTTCGCATGCAGCTCGGTGAACTGATCGAGAGCGACCTCGGGTCGCTTTTCACGGAGAAAGAGGGTGGAATCGATCTTCGTCACATCACAGAGAACAACAACGTGGTGATCTTCTCGATCTCTGGCAGCCGTTACGCTGACTATATCAAGAGGATCGGAAAGCTCGTGATCCTAGATGTGAACTCGCTCGTCGCGCACAGACAAGAAAAGGGTCGACAAGCGATATTTGCGGTGTATGACGAGTTTAGTGCGTATGGTGACCGTCGGATGGTCGATATCGTGAACAAATCACGCTCAGCGGGGTTCGAATGTATCATTTCTACCCAAACGCTTTCTGACATCGACAGTGTGGATCCCGTAATGACCGAACAGATCATCTCCAACTGTAACATCATCGCAACGGGTCGCGTGAACTCCGCAAAAGACGCGGAACGGATCGCAGAAGTGTTCGGCACGTATCAAGACCAAGAAGTGACGCAACAGGTAGAGCGTAAGAACAACCGGCTCCGCCAGGAAGCGGATATGGGGACCGTGCGAGACGTAGAACGGTTCAAAGCAAACCCCCGTGAGATCAAGAACCTACAGATCGGAGAGATCTTCATCAACCGAAAGATGGTAGAAGAAGGACTCGGTGATACCTATTTTAGGCGTGTGTATGTGAGAAACGCGCTAGATCTAGGAGGACTATCAAATGAAAAATCTATTCTCTTTCCTTAAACGTAAGAAAGAAAGAAAAGTGCCATCGGCACGTATGAACTCAAAAAGTGTAGTGAGCTTCCTCTTTTGGATGGGTGTTGTAGCGGTACTCTTTATCTCTACACAGTCATATCTTCGTACCGCGTTTTTGAACGAAAAAGTGAACGGCTATCAGAATTCTACACAGAAAGAGCTTGAGAGAATGGTGGATGAAGGTTTCGTCACATCACCTGGGGGTGAAGCGTACACGGAAGAATTTCTAAAATCATTCATCAACATCCCACTCACAGAAGAAGAGCGAAAGAAACGAAGTGAGGATCTCGATACCTATCTCGCAGAAGGGCTAACACTACCCGATATTGAGAACAACACTACCTTTAAAGGAGAAAGAAAACTAAAGAGCATTTCTCTTCATGATAAGAGGGGCAAGGGTGAAAACGCTTACTATACCTACCATGTTTCATATGAAACACTTAAAGCGCCACCTGAAACCAAGAAGGGAGAGAAGAAACCAATTGTCACACCACTTACAAAAGAAGTGATGATCACGGTCCCGGTTGGAACAGATGGTCAGAACTTCAACGTGATCGAACAGCCATATTTTTCGAACGTACCAAGTGAGACGAGGCTCTCTGCCGTAAAGAACTCTGAAGACGACAGCAAAAAAAACTTAAAGCAAGAAGAAGAACTAAAGAGGTTTGCGACCCAGTTCTTCACCTCTTACACCGAGAACACGGTGAGTGAGATGAGTTACCTCATGGAGAGACCAGAGTCACTGAAAGATCTGTATCAGTATAGAGGGGTTGAAAACTTCAAGGTCTATGACAAAGAAAGAAACACGTACCTCATCAAAACGCTCGTCCTTCTAGAAGACGGAGAGACGGGAATCGTCATGAAGCAGCCGTTCTCGATATTAGTTGAGAAAAAACAAGACAAGTTCTACGTGAAAAAACTACTTCATTCGATAGGAGGGTAAAACCATGTTACCAGATCTTACTGGACTGACGGATTATGTGTCGACGCAAGTGGCGGCGGTTCTCTTCATCATCATGATCGTGATGATCGTTCGCGCGTTTATCTCTCAAAGGTGGGGCCAGTTCTTCTCAAGCTTCATCTTCGCGGTCGTCTGTTATGTGATCGTCGCGAACCCGGGTGAGTTCGAAGGAATAGCTAAAGCGTTATGGGACGGTGTAAAAAACGGAGGACTCTCATGAGGCGGAGTTATAGTTACCGAAAGATGTGGCGTTATCCGATCAAAGTGTACAGTCTTGGTAAAGGAGATCGCGGCCTCGTCTTCTCAAAAGGCATCGAGATTCGACAGATCGTGGTTGCACTCCTTCTACTCGGCATCCTGTTGTTGTTTCGCAACACGGTCACTTCTCTACTTCCTTCGTCTCTCACGCTCGCGTTCTACACGGTCGTTCCTTGGATGACGTCAGGGCTGCTCTGCCGTGCGAGGATGGACGGCAAACGGTTGGACCGTTTTTTAACAGGACTTTTTCGGTACACGATCCACAAGAAAGAGAGTTATTGTAGCGGAAGAAGAGTGGATACGAATTACACCGATTCTACACGTTACGAACCCTTTAAAAGTTGAGGTGATATGTTGTGCTGCAGTTTCCGATTCACAGTATAGAGAACAATCTTGTGATCACAAAAGGAGAAACCATCTGGAGTTATTATCGCGTGTTCGAGAACACGGTCGGAATCAACGAACAAGAAGCTCTAGAGAACTTGGTGTATCGTTTAGAAAAGCTCGCGTGGCAGCTGTCAGGATTTCTAGAGATCGATTATAAGATTTTACCCGTACCTGTTAATATTGAGGCGCGTATCTCTAAACTTCAGAAACAATACGAAGGAAAATACGCTTCCGTCGGCTATTATTACGCCGAGCGCTTGCGAGACATTCTGATCGAAGAAGCGAAAGATACCGTCGAATACAAGTTCTTTGTTGGTATCAAGTTGGAACGTAACGAGAACGAACGTGACAACATCATCCAAACGACGATCTCGTCTTTAAAAGGACTGAACCGTTACGTGCAGCGTCTCTCAGGTTATAACGGTATCGATAGTGAGCTTCTCAACCAGTACCGTGAGAGTGAAGAGAGTGCGTTCGCGACTCTCTCATCCTACTTACCGGCAACAAGAGCGAAAAGGGAAGAACTTCAATACCTTCTTCGCCACTTCTTCACCCGTGGGATGAAGAACGAGAGAGAGGACGATGAATCGATCTCGTCCTTAACGGAAGGGATTCTCCATCAGTCACATGCGGGTTTCATTCGGATTCAGCAGTTGGAGGATGAGAGTTATTGTGCGTTTCTACCTGTGACGGAGTTTCCGGTCGATATGAACGGACGATCGTGGTCATATTTTTTTCAAGAGCTCGGGTTTCCGGTCGAAGTGCATATTAGAACGCACTATAAAGAGAAAAAAGACGATTATAGCGAGACGAACAAGATCAAAAGGCGATTCCGTGATCAAGACTCACAGCTCTTACAAGCGAACGAAGATGAAGATTCACTCATCAACTCTGGGCGGACGCTTCTTCATGAGTTAGAGAACGACATCAAGAACCAAGGAAAACCGCTTCTTCGTACGTACACACACTTCGTTGTGTCGGGGATGACGAAAACTGAGTGCCGAAGTCGGGTGACCCGTCTTAAACGAGCGTTTAAAGATCGAGGGGTAGAGGTTTTGCAGCCGCTCGCGGATCAACTTCTTCTCTTTCATCAATCGATACCTGGTGCGGACTTAGTCGCACCTGACTGGGAACAGATCTTAACGCCTGAATCTTTCAGTGATTCGCTCTTCTCACTCACCCGGAAAGTCGGGAACACAGTCGGCTTCTACCTCGGAAAAGATATCACGAGTCCGGGAGAAACAGTCGAAAACTCACCGTTTTTAGTCTTTTATCACCCGTTTTTAGGACAACTTGGCTTAAAAGGGTCTAAATACTCGTCCCCTCACGTGACGATCTCAGGACCGACGGGGATGGGGAAATCGTTTCTACTAAAAGACATCTTGTTAAACGCCATCTTCTTTGGCGCGAAGATCCTGATGACGGATCCAAAGAACGAAGTGGAAAAGAAGTTTAAAGCGACGATTGATGATGAAACTTCACCGTTCGCTGATCTCATTGAAAGCTTCAACTATATTACGTTCTCGAGTGATAAACGGGACGCTGGGAAACTCGACCCGCTCACCTTTTTAGAAGGAGAAGAAGCGCATGATACAGCGGTCGCGATACTAGAATACCTCGCAGAACTGCAGAGTCAGGAGCGAAACATCAAGACCGCCATCTATAAAGGAGTACGCCACGTACTAACAACAGAGCGTAAGCCGGGACTGTTAAAGGTCGTTAAATATCTTCAGTCGTCTGAAGATAAAGAAGTACAGAACGTGGGTGACTTGTTATATGAAGTCGGAACGAACGGTGTCGCGAAACTCATGTTCTCAAACGGAGACGTGTCTGGGATCTCACTAAAAGAACAAGTGAACATCTTACAAATTCAAAATCTAACGCTACCAGAAGACGGTGAAAAACCCGCTACTCGTGATGAACATATCGCGGTCGCGCTCATGATTCCGCTCGCAAAGTTCGCGACCAAGTTTGCACGAGACGATTCACAGACGAAGATTACGATCTTTGAAGAAGCGTGGATGTTAACGAACACGGGTCAGGGTCATAAGCTCATCAAAGAGATGCTTCGAACGGGTCGTTCTCTTCGATCTGCGGTCTATATCGTCACACAATCAACGGTCGATTATAACCGGGCAGATGTGAAAGAAGGGATTGGAACCAAGTTCTCGTTTAAAGCGAAGACGATCGAAGAAGCGGGGAACATCATTGAGTTTTTAGGGATCGAAGACAACAAAGAGAACCGAGAGCTGTTAAAGAACTTGAGTGAAGGACAGTGTGTGATGGAAGACATCTACGGTCGCACCGCGAAAATTCAGATCGATGTACCGTACAACGAATGGAAAGACGCGTTCAACACGAAAGAAGAAGATAGAGGAAGACGGGAAACTGAGGAGGCCTTCATCTGATGAAACAAACGTATCTCGTACTACCACTAACGCTACTCCTGTTAGGAAGCTGCAGCGGAACAGAACCCGAAGACATCGCTAAAGTGGCTTACGATTGGGAGAAAGCTTACTCAGATAATGATTATGAAAAAGAACAAACTTTAATCTACGAAGAAGGATCCTTTGAAATCCATAAAAATAGGGAAAAGAACAATTCTGGCCTTAAATATAAAGATATAAAATATGAGATTTATCAAACTAAGGAAGCTGATCAGTATTATGTACTTACTACTTTTCGAAATCCTAATGGGGAAAACACGGTGGAAAATGAACTTCTCATTCGTGAAAAAGATGAAGAATGGAAGATTGATATGGATAAGAGTATGAAGATCGACCGTGAAGAAATAAAGGATAAGTACGAGTTAGAAACGTGTATTCATTGTAAAGATTAAGGGAGGGGTTTGATGCACCACCTTAAAAAAATCTTAATAGGCTTTGTCTTTTTGTTTCTTCTTCTACCGAGCAGTACGACCGCCAACGACCCCTCACCGACTGTAGAGAAGAAGATCGAGAAGATCGGAAGGATCGAACTAGAGCAGAGTCACTACCCGCTCGATCATTATAAATTAGAAGCAGATATCGACGATGGTATCAAAGCAACAGGAGACCGTGCGCTGCACTCCATCAATGCGGGATTATGGAGTTTTAACAAGGTGATCTCTTCGTTCACGTTGTATGCCGTTAACCAGCTCATGAGTTTTGACCTCATCTCCCTCATGGTAAAGAGTGCGGGTGAGATGAGTGAACGGATTTATACGATCATGGTGAGTACGTTTTTATCTCTTTTCATCATCGTCGTCGGTGGAACGGCTGCTTATCGGTATTATGTGAATCAACAGAGCGGACATGCCATCAAAGCCATAATCGGAGCACTCGTCATCATGATCTTCACGTTCTGGTTTTATGAAGATACGACAGGGAACATCCAGCAGTTGAACCAATGGGGTTCTGATATTGAAGGCATCGCGAGTTCGGCGAACGTTCTTCTCACGTCAGACACCTTAGATGGTAACGAATCATTCAGTGCTCAAGAAGGAACAGCGGTGTTACAGAACCAGCTCTTCAACCTGATGGTGAAACGCCCATACACTCTACTAAACTATGGGACGACGAAAGAAGAAGAGGTAAACAAGGAAGATCCAAGTAGATTTGAAAGTCTACTTAAACTCAAACCCTATAATGAGGAGGGAAAAGAGCAAAGACAAGTTATTATTCAAGACGAAATTAGGTCATTTGAAAATAAACAAATGTCACCAGAGTATAGCGGAGAACGGTTCGGGTATCTCATCATCACGATCATCTCAACGTTTAGTCTTGCGATACCGGTCATCTTGTTATCTAGTTTTAAGTTTTTATTGCAGGTATGGTTTTTAGCACTCGTGATCTTTACGGCGATACCGCTCATCCTCTCACTCATTCCGAGTTTCAGTGAGACGGCTCTTAACCACTTTAAGAAGATCATCGGTGTGTTGCTCATGAAAGGTGGACTCGTGTTACTCACAGCCGTCATCACGGGAATGGCCACTTTAGTCTATGAATCTGTAAAGATATCAAACGGCATTGAAGGATACGCGTTCGTCGTGTTTTTGATCGTACTCATTATCTGGGGCCTTATGAAGTACCGCTCCGAGATTTTTGAAGTGGCTTCAAGCGGGATGGTACAGGGTCAACAGATCGCAGAACGCATGACGTTTCAAGCTGCGAGTTCTGCAGGTGAAGTGGGTGAAAAAGGATATAGTGTGGCTAAACGGATGACTGGGAACAAATCTCACGGTCGTAACCATCAGTCTAAGCATACCAACAACAGAAACGAACAACGCATGACGAATCAAGATACGTTCCGTAATGACACGTATAGCAATCAGTCAGAGAGAAGAGAACCGGGTGTTAGTAAACGTGTGCTATTAGATCACGCACAAGGAAAAAGAGAAGTCGCAGCGACCAGTCAGGGCAGAAAGAGTCTCTTTGGTGTTGTGAGTTTAAAAGACTATAAACAAGATAAAAACAGTGGAAAAGAAACCGAGTCACGAAAGACCGAGCAACACCGAACACCGAAGGTTGGGAATCAGACGGCATCTGCTTACCGTAACCCTGGAACGATGAGTGATAAGAGAACAGAACCAAAACGCGCCAATTATGTGGTGCGTGAAGAGCGGCCACAACAGAGCAGGGCTCGTAGTGTGAAGCATCTTACTCGCTACGAGGCACAAAAGCAGATCGATGACAGGAAGTTGCAAGAAAATGAGAACGGGAGTAAGCGAAGTCAAGGCAGACACTGAGAATAGGAGGAGTTGTACATGCAGAGTGTGTTACGTAAGACGGCTAAACGTTCGATTAAAGCGTATCTCTTAACAAGACCCACCACATGGCTCCTTCTTCTTGGTGTATTACTTCTCACGAGTCTGATCGGTATCGCACTCTTTGTCGCGCTATCACTTGGTGGGGATACAGATCTAGATGAAGACTTTTATAGCCCGTCAACAGACGGAAACGCACAGATTACAAAAGAAGTATTACGGTGGGAACCGCTTATACGAAAGTATGCGGAGAAAGAAGGAATCTCTGAACAGGTGGGTCTGTTACTCGCTCTTGTCCAACAAGAGTCAGGAGGTCGTCATCTGGACGTGATGCAGTCGTCTGAATCGTTAGGTTTACCACGTGGCGCATTGATTGATCCTGAGTATTCAATACAAGCAGGGGTCAAATACTTTGCGGATGTGTTGAAGCAATCGGACGGTGATATAAAAATCGCTCTCCAATCGTACAACTTTGGAGCGGGGTTTATTCCCTACGCGAAAGAAAACGGTGGGTATTCAAAAGAAGTCGCTGTTGCTTTTAGTGAGATGATGGCAGATAAACAAGGTTGGGAGAGTTATGGAGACATTCATTACGTAGACCATGTGCTTCGGTACGTAAACGGAAGCGGTCCTACGGTTACGAACGGAAACCAAGCGTTCGATGTGGAACGTGTACATAACGTAATGAAAAACTATCTAGGGTTTCCGTATGTATGGGGAGGTCGAAAACCCGCTGCAGGAGGATTTGATTGTTCAGGACTACTGGAATACGCATTCGGACTGAACGGAAAACCGTTAAACGGGACAGCTCAGACTCAATACGATATGACGGTACCGGTGTCAGAAGAGAAAATCAGACCAGGAGATCTCGTCTTCTTCTCTACCTATAAAGCGGGTGCGAGTCATGTGGGGATGTATGTCGGGAACGATCAATTCATCAACGCGAACGACAACGGTGTGGAATATTCATCCGTTACAGAGTGGAAGCAGCTGTATCCGTTCTTAGGATACCGACGTGTACTATAAGGAGGGGTGAGACATGGAACGAAGAACGTCATTTTTTCTCATGTTTGCAAGCTTTGTGGGTATGGTCCTTGTCATCCTATATGTGTTCAGTCTCAGAAGTCAGCTCTCTGAAGTACGAGCCAATCAGGAAAATTACAAACAACAAATAGAAGCCGTCTCTCATATCGAGCCATCTCAAGCGGAACAGATAAATAGAAAGTTTTTAAAGTCTTTCTTCACGTATGACAACCCGAGTGAACGGTATCAGAACATCAAACCCCTCATGACAGAATCAGGCTTTAAAGCGACTCATCCCTCAGGTAACAAGATTCCACAAACTAAAGAAAACGTCTCGTCTTCTATCTCTAACATCAAACTCTTTAAATATCAAGTGTCTAAAAGCGAGATTGAATTTCTAAATGAGTTCAAAGTGACTACAGATTACAACGGTGTAGGATCTACTGAGAAAATGGTGGTAAAGACTGAATTAGTCTATGTAGAGGGAGTAGGATGGAGAGTAGATGACATATATGATGTATAAGACATATAATTTATTTTATATCTTATATTATAAAGTGATCATTAGACTTTTTAAGCGAATCCTTAAAACTCTGAAGAAAAATTCCAAGCTAATTTCACTAAAATAGTACCCACTCCCACACTTGGGAAGCGGGTACTCATTCATTTCTGTAATTAATAGGTTAAATATGTTATTCTAATTGTGATTGGTAGCATTAATAGTTTTTTTTAAAAGATCCGTTGTGGCGACGGGTCTTTGTCTTTTTTATGAGCAATATTATTACTCCGATAAGTATTACATTTACTAATATTGATGTCGGTAAGGGATGGGTGGCTACAGCAATAAGTATGATGCTAGATATTGCTTCGATACCATCATAACCAAGAAACATATATAAGCTAATTACTATTGTATCTATCCCCTTATCTGTCATTAACTTACCTCCTCCTTTCCTCGTTGAATCTATTAGTTAGTTAATCTATATCTATCGTAACATACCAGAACATGTCAAAATAGCTTCAACACCTAACACTTTTTCCCTTCTGTACACATAAAAATAATAGTGAAGAAAGGAGTGGAAGCATGTTAGAGATGAACCCGATCTTAATCGAAGGACATCCGTTTAATGCTGTTACCCTTCGTTTGCCAAAAACGAATTTTATGGCTGTATTCAATGACAATGGATATATCATGTGTGGAGCAATAGACGTGGCACTATTAAACGAAAAGTTAGCAGACCGTAAAATTATCGCAGGACGCGATGTTATATGACTAAATAAGTAATTGTATAACAAATCACCATTCGGAACCCATGAAAGAGGATACCCCCTATTTCTTTATTTCATAACTCTCGAAATTCTAAAACATTGTTTACATAGCAGGATTAAATTCGTTCTTTGCTTAATCTACAATATAATCTGTATTTCATTTTAAATTATTTAATGAGTAGGGAGATGTGTATATGAGCAACATAAATACTTTATATGAAACGGCTAACGAGCAACAGCGTTATCTTAATGGATTGGTAAGTTCCCCAGCCTTTGAAGCAATAAGAGCTTTTCAAAAACAACTAGCAACTCTACCAGCTTACAATGCTACTAAAGATGTAAACAAATTGCTTAAAAGTATGGAAGCATTATCCGAAATCGGAAAAATAAAAGTTGATACCTCTCACTTATTTCAAAATACATTAGCCATGACAGAATTACTTAAAGGGTTAAGAAAAGTCGATTTTCTAAAAGATGTTTCTTTTACCGATTACTTAAGTTTTATAAAAGATATACCATCGAGTATATTTATTTTTACTGATAATTTTAATGATGTTACTTTTGAAAATCTAACAGTATTAAATGAAGTTTTAGATGAAGAAAACTTCAAGAATGATAGTTCAGAATTAAATAGTTCTTTAACTGTTAGAAAACCTAATTTAGTTAGTGATATGACTAAAGAAGAGTTGCTTGAAGTTTTTCAATCTGCACATACTGAGGCGAATAAAGAGAAGAGTTTAAAGACTCGTTTCCAAGTCTTCGTAGGGGCAATCATTGTGGGAGTAGGTGTAGACTTTGCTAAAGAAATATTAATAAATATAGTCATACCCATTCTACTAAGTGTTGCTGCAAGTAACCACAACTATGAAGTAGCACAGGAGATCAACGATAAAATTGCTCAACATGAAGCAGTTAAAACTGTTAAGAAAGTATTTATTAAAAATCCTGCAATTGAAAAGCCTATTGGAGAAATGGCATTCTTAAGAGTAGAAAGTCACCTGAGAAATTGTCCTCATAAACAATCGCATTTATCTTCAACTAAAGCTGTATCCCAAAATACAGTGGTCTTTCCTATAGAAAAAAGAGGAAATTGGATACTAATTGAAGTTGAAACTAAAACAGATGCATTCATTGGTTGGATCGAAGAATCAAAGGTTGTAAAATTCAAACTCCAATAACTACAAAAAAGGGGCTACATTATGTAGCCCCTTACTTGACTCCTTTAGGTACTTAATTCAGATGCTTTCCTTGCTTTTTCTCGTGTTGTTGTAATGTAAAGAAGAGAAGTCTGGGATGATGTATGCCCAAGCTGATTCATCACTAATGATATATCGCCAGTTTCTTCAGCAATGTTTGTAGCGTAAGTGTGTCTTAATTTGTGTGGCACAAGTTTAGAATCTGTAGTTAATTCTCTTAAGTGTATATTAAATGGATTTCTAATAGTAAGTATGGTAGTGACTTTAATCGACCCAATATAAATTATATAGCTTTCTTAATTATTTGGGTAAAGGCACATACATGATATTGGTTTTCATTCAGAGATACTTGTGAAAAAACGTCACTAACACTTAAGCATTATATAGAGTGAGGTACGAATACATCCAAATTTCATAGTAATTAACCCCAATTTATTTATTACACTAAGTTTTACACAAATAAAAAATGGTTTACACTGTGTTTGTTATTAAATACGTGTCATTTTCACAATTGGTCTAGTTTTTGTTGTACTAATTTGTAAATGTCATCAGCTATATCTTCAGCAATTTCTTCATCATCTATATGATCCATAATAAGTTCGTATAATTCTGATTTAAAACTCACCTGACCAATCACCCCTATAACATTAGTGTACTTACGATAAGTATATCGTCATAAATTTTTTGTCTTAAATGGTTGTTTTTAGATTTATGATAATTAAAAAAGAGAATTAAATTAACTAGTTAAACTTACACGATGAGTTAGCGCTGTAGATGTACCCGCTTCTAGGTGAACGAAGGAGGAAACATAAAAGAAAAACCTACAAAAGAAGTGGAGAAGAAAGTCGTAAAGTTGACGCAGAGTTGGTAGCGATTTTTGAAGAAGGAGTAGTCCAACCCTTTCCAATTATTGCAGGATAATTGCAGGATAACCTATGGGTGAAAGCCAGGTAGGAAAACCCGAGTTATCCAAAACCTACTAAGATGGATTTAACGTTCATTTACATCTGCTCGATGGATATGATGTGAAATTGAGGTTAACTCAAGAGAGACAAATTAGCTCTATAAGCATTGAACTTCATACGAATCGGGAGAACATCATGAAAAATATGAACCAGCAGCCTGCGGAAAAGAGTTCGGATCGCCAATACTTGACCTTCTTAACAGGAGTATTTCAAGTTTCTTATACATGTCAAGGAGACGATATTTGGTGGGCATCGCTTTAGCAGAAGCAAGCTGAAAGTGAATAATAGGTGCGGAAAGTATAATAAAGCTTGGAGACAATATTAAGTGTCTACAAACTTTATTATGATAATGAGCAAAGAGCCTAAACATCTATATACGATTCAGAAAAACAAAAGATTAACTCTTCTAGTGTTCATTCACAAATCGCCTTAAAGATTATAAGCACCGGGTTAGAGGTGTAATAAATATATTATGTATACTTAGATAGAGTTTATGAGCTGACAGTAAAAAAGGAAATCACTGAGAAATATCCTGAAGTGAATATAAACTGTTTTATAAACATTTGAATAACTGAAAAAAAGTGTTTAATTACCTACGCTATAATTTTGGGGTTAAAGTTAAAGTTTGTTTTTCAGGATATGATGTTAATCGTTTATTGAGCATGATTACTTTTTAACGTATGAGGTGAACAAAATGGAAAATAAAAAATCAGCTAAAGAAAGGTTTTTAGATAGATTCTTTGAAGGAGTTGAAGATTGGGATAAGCATTTGACAGAATCCTTGGTTAAGGAAGAAAATTCTCGTCACTATGAAATTGGAAAGAAAATATTAGAAGAACAAGAGGACTTTGGAAATGTAACGAATTCAGAGTTAGGCCGTGAGATATGGTATAGTAACGACTTTTTTATAAATAGTCTAATTCTTAATTTTATTACAGATTCAGATGACGAACTGGTTGATGAGCTGAAAAGAGTCTATGTTGGTATACTTGGAAGTTCTGGATTTGATGCAGAAGCAATGGACATGGATGAAGAGTATGACGGCTACTTAATTAAAATGAATTTTGATATAGAAATTGATTTAATTCTAATATCTCAATTGTTTTCATACCATATTTATGGTATGCAGATTAGAGATGAGAGAGAAAGGTATAAACTCCTTCCAGAAATGTTGGAGAATTTATTTTTTTTGATGGACAAGAAAGCGCTACTGAAAAAAGCATCAGACGACAATCAGGATAATATACAGCACAATCTTAATTCTCCTAGATTACAAATTGCATCAGATTTGTTTGTAGCAGGCATGTCTTTTGTTTTAGGTCATGAAATTGGTCATCATTTTTTGAGTCATACAGAGTCTAAAGGAAAGAACATTGTATCAAAATTCATACCGACGCATGTTACTTTTAATCAATTACATTTAGATGAATTTGCTGCAGATAATTTTGGCTTTGATTTACTGTTAAGAGGTATGAAAAAAAGAAACGACAATACTTTGTTTGCTCCATTAATAGTAATAATATTGCTAGCCTTATTCGACAAAACTCCTGAAGAACCTTGTCAAACACACCCTTCATTAAGGGATAGGTATCTGAATTTATTAAGTCGGATTTCACAACACAATGAAGTAATAGCATTGACACTTCAACGAATTTTTGATGATGTAGCTACATGGATTAATGTTACTTTAGTTGGTCATTGGAAAACTGAATGGTGGAAATAACATTACACTATCCTTTAATAATATCCTCCATTACTGTATGTCGCTACTACTCTTCAAACAAAGAAGGGAGGGAGTTTAACAAATTTTTGCATAGTGATGGAGAGAGAAAATCACATAGTAAGGTCAACGAGCTTATTCTAAAATGCTTAACGAAATTGAGTTAATTCTTACAAATTAATTCATGTTGTGGCCTATGCAGTTGTTGCAGTTCAAATTAAATCTACTATAGAGCATGATGGAAGAAAGCGAAATTCCACAAATTATACTCAATTACCCCTTAAAAAGGCACAGCTAACAAATAATCTAAATATACTTTCACAGTTTAAAGAGGACTTTAGTAGTGGGGAGGCAATGATAGCATTGTCAAGCCTATCTAGATCTAATTGGGCGAGGTGCTCAAGTAATCTAGGGACTGAAGTGAAAGATGAAACCATAATTAAAATGCAAAGCTGCTATATTAAAACTGAAACATATTCAACTTCACAAACTATAAAAAGAATTGATATAACAGATGATATTATTACAACTATTAATAATACTTTAATCTTAATAAGAATTTCATAACAAATATTGAGCAATAAAAGAGCCCCTAACCAAAGTAGGCTTTTTTTATTTTAACTAAAACGAACATTTATTCTCATTGAATATATGATTTAATTAAGAGTGATTTTTATAATGTAATTCTTAGAAATTACTAAAAATTATTGACGGTTTATTTTCAGATGATAAGATAAAAGTGTAATTCGTAAGAAATACATAAAAAGAGGGCGGGATATGAAATTAGAGGATGTTGTAACCGTTAAAATTGGAAAAAACCTATCTAGGGGATCTGAGAAAGATGACTTTACCTTAGTTGCTTACTCTTATGATGACTTACAGAAAGATTTAGATGGCTTGTTTTTAGACTCTAAAACTAGTACAAGTCAAGATGAAGGCTACTTGAGCATTACTGGAGAAGTTGTTTTTAGCTTTGTAAGTTCTAAAGCCGGTATTGTGAGTAAAAAAAATGAAGGAAAGATCATCAATCAAAACTTCGCAAAACTCATTATTGAACATGATGGGTTGGATAGCCGTTACCTTTGTTATGTGTTGAATGAATCATCTTCCATGAAAAAGCAGATGGCCATCTCCATGCAAGGAAGCACAGTACCGAAACTGACACCATCCATATTAAAAGAGTTGGAAATTAAGTTGCCAACACTTGAGAAACAACGGACGATTGGAAAAGCTTACTTTTATTTGAGAAAGCAGCAAGCTCTCGCTAAGAAACAAGCAGAACTTGAGAAACAGCTGAATTTAGAAGTGCTGAGAAAACTAGATTACTAGACAAACAACGAAAAGTGGGGAACAAACAATGGCGAGTTTGAATCAAAAATTATTTAGCGCCGCAGACAATCTGCGTAGCAAGATGGATGCATCTGAATACAAAAACTACTTATTAGGATTGATTTTTTACAAATACTTATCGGATAAGTTATTAGAAAAAGTGGTAGTCATCGCTGATGAGTCACTTGAAGAATACAACACCCAAACTAAACAAACTGAGTTGTACATAAATTTGTTAGCAGATGAAGAAATCAAAGATGATCTGATTGAAACTCTAGTAGATACACTGGGTTATGATATTGCGCCAGAACACTTATTCAATGTATTAACTGATCAAGCAAAGCAAAACACGTTTCAGTTGAATGACTTGAATAAAGCCTTTATAGATTTAGCAACCAAATATGATCAATTTAACGGTCTGTTTGATGACGTGGATTTGAAGTCAAAAAAACTCGGTTCCGATGATCAACAACGAAACATTACCATTACAGAAGTGATAAAAAAATTAAATGATGTCGACTTAATGGGGCATGATGGAGATGTTATTGGGGATGCGTATGAATTCTTAATCGGTCAATTTGCTTCAGAAGCAGGCAAAAAAGCAGGAGAATTCTATACACCTCATGAAGTATCCGACATGATGGCTCGTATTGCAGCGATGGGAAAAGAAGATAAAAAATTGTTCAGCGTATTTGATCCAACCATGGGATCGGGTTCACTCATGTTGAATATCCGTAACTATATTAATTACCCAGATAGCGTGAAGTATCATGGACAAGAACTGAATACTACAACGTATAACTTAGCAAAAATGAACTTGATTTTGCATGGTGTGGACAAAGAAGATATGCGCTTGCGCAACGGAGACACGCTGAACAAGGACTGGCCGACAGATGAGCCGTATACCTTTGATTCAGTCCTTATGAATCCTCCGTATTCTGCAAAATGGTCTGCAGATGACACATTCTTAGATGACTCTCGTTTTAACCGTTACGGAAAGTTAGCGCCTAAATCAAAAGCGGACTTTGCCTTTCTTCTACATGGTTTCTATCATTTGAAGGATTCAGGAACGATGGCCATTGTCTTACCGCATGGGGTTTTGTTCCGTGGAGCTGCAGAAGGTGTCATTCGTAAGAAGCTTTTAGAAGATGGAAGCATCGATGCCGTTATCGGCATGCCAGGAAACTTGTTCTTTGGAACATCCATTCCAACAACAGTCATTATCTTGAAGAAGAATCGTGAAACGCGTGATGTTTTATTTATTGATGCGAGTAAAGAGTTTATCAAAGGAAAGAACCAAAACAAACTTTCGAAAGAAAACATTGATAAGATTGTAGAAACATACAGAAACAGAGAAAGTATTGTGAGATACAGCCACAACGCAAGTTTTGATGAAATCAAAGAGAATGAGTTTAACTTAAACATCCCTCGCTATGTTGATACGTTTGAGGAAGAAGCAGCAATTGATATGGCTGCAATCGGCTCAAAGATTAAAGATATTCGAAAAGAAAAAGCAGAACTGGAATCTAATCTATATGACATGATTTCATCGTTACAATACGATGAAAAAAACGAAGAATGGATTAAAGGTGCATTAGAGGTGTTTACTCGTGAAAAGTAAGTTTAAACCAGAGATTAGGTTTTCAGGATTTACCGTAGCGTGGGAACAACGTAAGTTTAAGGATTTTATTTTTAAGTCTGGTAAGAGGAATACACTAGGCGAAAATTATTTGGCGTGTTCTGTAAGTAACAAGTTGGGACTAGTAAGCCAAACAGAACAATTTGATGGCGGTCGCTTAGACACACTTGATAAAACATCTTACAAATTAGTTCATCCCAATGAATTTGCATATAACCCAGCTAGAATTAACGTTGGTTCTATAGCGTTTAATAACCTCAACAGAACAGTTATTGTAAGCTCACTTTATGTAGTATTAAAAATGAATGAAAAGCTTGATAATGAGTATGTTCTACAATTTATTAAATCACAACTTTTTAATGATGAAGTAAAAAGAAATACTGAAGGGAGCGTAAGAGAATATTTATTCTTTGAAAACTTCAAAAATATTAAATTTCCTTACACTCCATACAAAGAAGAGCAAATAAAAATCGGAAAATTTTTAAAACAACTGGACGACATTATCGAACTTCACGAGAAAGAACTAACCACACTCAAACAAACAAAACAAGGATTCTTGAAAAAAATGTTTCCAAAAGAAGGGGAGTACGTGCCGGAAGTACGTTTTCAGGGATTTACTGGTGATTGGGAAAAACATAAGTTATCGGATATGAAGGATGTACGTGATGGAACACATGATTCACCAAAATATTTTAACGTAGGATTTCCATTAGTTACTTCAAAAAATTTAAAAGAAAATGGTTTGGATATGACAGATGTTTCACTTATTTCTGAAGAAGATTTCCAATCAATAAATAAAAGGTCTAAAGTTGATATAGGGGACATTCTTTTTGGAATGATTGGTACAATAGGTAATCCAGTTTTGGTTAATAGAGAAGGTTTTGCAATTAAAAATGTAGCTCTTATTAAACATGGTGGTAAAGTTACGAATGAGTTTCTGATTCAACTTTTAAAATCACCAATATTTGAGATGTTTATTCGAAACGAGAATGCAGGAAACACTCAAAAATTTCTCAGTTTAAGTAAGATAAGAAATTATCAATTCCTATCACCTTCTTATCAAGAACAAATTAAAATTGGTGATTTTTTTAAAAATTTAGACAACACTATCAATCTTCATCAACGTGAATTAGATGCTCTTAAAGAAACGAAAAAAGCCTTCTTGCAAAAGATGTTTATTTAAGCAAATGGAAATGAGGGAGAAACGTGACAAAAATCGCTCATAATGATGAACTGGCAGTGGAACATCGATTGATCGAAGTGCTGGGAGAAGGGCATAATCAGTGGAATTATCGTCCGGACTTGAAATCTGAAGAAGACCTATGGAAGAACTTGCGTCAAAAAATTACGCAAAACAACTTATCAGAAATAGGGGAACATCCCATTTCTGATAAAGAGTTTGATTCAATTAAAACAGAATTACTTTCGAAAACACAGACTCCATTTGATGCTGCTAGATGGTTGAAGGGTGAAAACGGAATTGCTCGAATTACGATAGAACGGGAAGATGTGACTCTCGGCTCAATGTCGTTGATTTTGTATTCCAACCAAGACATCGGGGGCGGAATCTCTACATACGAAGTGGTGCATCAGATTGCAAAACAAAAGGTAAATGATGACGGTCGTGATCGTCGATTTGACGTCACACTCTTAATTAACGGACTACCGATCGTTCAATTAGAATTGAAACAGGTAAATGCTAAAGACGGTGTGTTCCAAGCGTATAATCAGATAAAAAAATACGCAGAAGAAGGGATGTTTCGAAACAATATCTTTTCTACGCTGCAATTATTTGTGATTTCTAACGAACAAACGACGCGCTATTTTGCCAACGCGATGCCAAAAGACATGCACAAGAAGTTTGTCTTTAGCTGGCGGACGACGGATAACCGAAAAGTAGAAAATCTGTATGAATTCGTAAAACAGGTCTTAAATATCCCGGATGCTCATCGACTAATCGCCAATTATACCATCGTCAGTGAAGATCAGGACAATAAAGCGTTAATGGTCTTGCATCCGTATCAAATTCATGCGATTGAAGCGTTGTTTACATCAGCTATGAAACATGAATCAGGATTTGTTTGGCATGCGACAGGTTCAGGAAAAACGTTGACGAGCTTCGTTTCGACGAAACTATTAGCCCGAAAACCTGGTGTCGACCGAACCATCATGCTGATCGACAGGAAGGACTTGGACAGCCAGACGACGAACGAGTTCACGAAGTTCGCATCAGAGTTTAATACTGGCATCTCATCCGGTACAGCCTCCTCGAACAGTCTAATAGTTGGAACGGCAAGCTCTAAGAAGTTGAGCCAGACGCTTCTATCGGACAGTAACTCGAACACCGTAATCATCACGACCCGTCAGAAGCTAGAGGCAGCCCTCCGATTTGCCGAGAAGCAGGAAGAGGAGAAGGGGACCAGCCGCTTCAAGAAACTGATCGGGCAGCATATCATTTTTGTCGTGGACGAGTGTCACCGTGCGTTGAGTGCTGAGGGAATGGAGGCCATTAAAGGCTTCTTTCCAAACTCGACCTGGTTCGGCTTCACGGGGACACCAATCTTCAATGAGAACAAGAAACAGGCACAGGGCCAGTTGGCACGGACTACACGTGATCAGTATGGAGAAATTCTTCATACGTATACCATTAAGAACGCGTTAGAAGATGGATCTGTATTAGGATTCCAAGTTGAACATGAAGATACGATTGAATCTAATTCACTTAACAATAAGATCTTTGATCAACTGCGTAGCAATGAGAAATATGCTCAGTATACAGATGAAGAACTGAACGAGTTTATTGATAAGATGGATGGAATAGAGAAGGAAAGGTATATTCCGAACGCTTCATTCGAAAGTGACGACCATATTCAGAAGGTCATTCATAAGATGTTCCGACCCGATAACGCCTACACCAAGTTTGATTTTAAAAACGGCCGGCCGCAAAAATCTGCAATTTTGACAACAAGCTCAATTGATATGGCGAAGCTTTACTATCATGCGATAAAAGAGATGACGAAAGAACCTGATTGGTTGACTAGCGAATTTGCTGATCATCCAATTCGAAAAGGTCGTACAATTGATGACCCTGACTTCCCTAGAATCGCGATAACCTATTCCATACAAGAAAACGAAGAGAACTCGAAACAATTCCAAGATGAAATGAAGGGAATTGTAAAAGAGTATAACAACTATTATCAAACTGCTTGGTCGATTGAAGATATTGAACGTTACAACGGGGACATCAACAACCGTTTAGCTCGTAAAAGAGCCGAATTCAAAGAATTTGGGAAACAGATTGATCTCGTCATTGTTGTTGATCGCTTGTTGACAGGGTTTGATGCACCGACGATTCAAACATTATTCGTCGACCGAAATTTAAGTTATGCGAATTTGATTCAAGCCTTTTCTAGAACCAATCGAACGTATCCTGGAAAAACTAAAGGATTGATCGTTACTTTCCGAAAACCATTCACCATGGAAAAGAATGTGCAGGATGCGACGAAGTTGTATTCGAATGAAAATGATGAATCGAAACTGGTTTATCCGACATATGACGAATCAAAAAAACGGTTTAAGAAGGCTCACAAGTCACTTCAATCTTTAGTTCCGAGTCCAACAGACATAGATGAGCACTCTTCACTTGAAACACGAATTGAGTTTGTAAAAGCGTTTCAAGAACTCAACAATGCGTTCGAAGCTCTAGTTACCTATGATGATTACAACGATGAGATGGAAAAATCAAAGACTCTTCCACAACAAGTGAAGACACTAGAAGAATACATCGGTGTGTACAACACCGTAAAAGGATCGTTAGTGGATGAAGGTGGCGAAGGAACGAGACCGGATTTCTCAGGTATCGAATTTTATGGAGAAAACGCGATTAAACTCTATGATATTGATTCGACGTATATCGATCAGTTATTAGGAACGTACTCTGCAAACAATCAGAACATCCGATCTGAGATTGAAAAAGCACTTCAAAAATTGAAGAAATCGGAAATTGTGAAAGACGTATATCGTGCTATCTTAAACGCGATTGATAACAAAGAGTTAGAAGAAGAGGAAGATATTTTGATCGTCAAACGGCGTTACTTCACAGAATCCTATAACACAGCGATTAGGGATTTTGCGAATACGTGGTTTGTGGAGGAAAGAGAACTGCATGCATCAGCTGTTCAGTATGAGATAGGTACAGAACCTATCCCAAATATAGGCGGCATCATCGACAGCAAGCAGTTTGATAAGTTTAAAGCAGTAAACCCAGGGGCTATTCCACTAAAATACGGCCCAGAAATGAAACGCCAGTGGAGAAAGACGCTTGATGATATCATTGTTCCGTTAGAAGATGAGTTGAGATAAATTTATAGGACTACATTTAAAGCATCCATTTTAGGGTGCTTTTTATAATTAAATTTATTACCTTCACTTTATTTATGATTGCTAATCGATACCGATATATGATTAAAAGAACATAATTCCTTAGATATGACATTTACTTATTGATACAGAAAAAATCTTATAATGTTCTTTCTGTTTACATATAAAATAAAAGGTTATTATATTAATTTGTACTTAATATCGTGCAGATGTTATGAAAATAGATTTAGTTCCAAGTAGCTGATGTTTTAAAAGAAATAGTGTTTAATTAACAAATTACTAAATCTAGACAATTGAGTGTGAATGCATATATATTTCAAAAACAATACATTGGCAAATTTTTCATTTTTATTATATATTTAATTTAATAGTATTTTGGGAGGAAAATGTATGAAAATAGAAGATTTCATCATTCAAGTAAAATTATTCAAAAAATTTTACGACGAAAAAAAGATAGTTATAATTTGGAGAAAAAACGAGCAAGGTTTAAAGATATTAGAAGAATTTAAGGATAGTTTGTCAAATATGGAAATTAGTGAACAAGAAATTGTAGATATAGGTTTTGAGATTTTACATCTATCCCAAGCGATAGCAACAGGAAATATACCGTTACATAGCTTAAATGAAGAAAAATTACAAGTAATAAAAGAATATTTTTTAGATGAAGATTTGTTACAACAAATCAACATACATACTTCAAGTGTTAACAATATTATTGAAAGCTTTGATACGGAAATTTTGACAAAAAGGAATAAAAAAAATCCTGAAAAAATAATTACTTTAACTTCACTAATTTCATTTTCTTATAGAAATTCATATTCTAAATTTGAGAATATTGATAGTTTTTCTTTAGAATTATCAAAAAAAGATTTAGAGGAACTTATTAAAAACCTAAATAAAACTTTGGATGATTTAAATACAGTTTCAAGTACTAAAGGTGAGTTAGAAATATTAAATAAGTAAATTCGGGAGGTTATTATATGACCTTAACATATGACTATTCTCATAAATTTAAAAATACTTTTGAAAATGATGATGAATATATAATTTGGAACCAAAGAGGAAAATTCCTACAAGAAAATGATGATAGATTTACTTTGACAGGTTTAGATAATTCATCTTTTGGTAATAAATTGTATACTGAAGCATATATACATAGTATTGTCGATAACTTAAAAAATACAACTATTATAAAAGTAGTTGCACCCAAAAAGTCAAATGAATACAAAATTTATGGATTTGACACGATAAATAGGGAGGATGTGGGCATTACAATGGCTGAACAACGTAAGTCCCATAACTCGTTGTCTGATAATAAACAAATTATTAGTGATTTAACTAAAGTCTTTGAAGAAAATAAAAACAAAATGGATAGTATTTCAATTGGAGATTTTATAATCACGAGAAAAGATAATTATGATCACTTGAAGAATATTGAACATCAAGTAGAAAATGCTATTGATGAAATAATGTATGAAACAGCCCTTGAAAGAAAAGATGAGGTTGCAAATATCCCTCTATCGAGAGTTATTGAAAAATATGATTTAGACGTCTCTAATATTTATAATCTTATTGATCAGCTAGAGGACGACGAATGAATATTCATGATTTCATAAATAATATACTTGAACCATACAATGTAATTGTAAATTTTAGCGAAAAGGCAATAGATGACTTAGATAGTTATAATAAAGATCTCAAAGAAAGAATAGTTGCTTTAGTAATAAGAAGGGGTATAAAAGGACCTTTAATAAAGCCTAACGGTTTAGGCGAACCCCTTCATGGAAAACTGAGAGGCTTTACTAAAATTAAACCCAAAAAGTTAGGAATAAGAATAATTTATCGTCCTTTAAACAATGGCTATATTCTTATGCAAGTAATTGCTATTGGACCAAGAGATAGAAAGAAAGTTTATAAAATGGCAGCTACAAGAATAAATGGCTTCAATAGTGAAATGGCCAGTAATGAGTAGACCTCTCTTATAAAGAGAGGTCTTTTTGTGCTCTATACAAGGTATAGGGGAATAGTGCTCTTTTTTACATATTAGCTCATAATCTCTTTTAAATGGAACATTATGAGACCCCTCTTCTCTATATTATGCCAGTTAGTGGTAAAATAAATGATGGATAGATTAAGGGAGAGTATAGTTTAATGAAAAAGAAGTTTGAGAATTTATTTTTAAATTGCATTAATGTTATTGAATGGTTAGAAAGTCCAGGTTTTTTAGATATGAAGAAAGCAGGGAATATCTTATACGGAATGTTTATTCTTGTAGGAGGAACTTTGTACTTTTTAGAGGGAAACAGTAGAATACTAGATAATATATTAATAGGACTGATGATGGTCACTGTATTTACTTTATTCTTAATCTTAAGTATTAAATTTTACTGGGTCAAACCTCCAAAATTTATAAGTAAGGAATCAACGAATCCCGCACAATTATTTAATAAATTTAGTCATGGGGCATTTTTGTACGGTATTATAATATATTCGTTTTTTTCCTCTTTTTTTGTTATTGGCATTGTTTTAGCCATTATGCAATTCATATTGGATATTAATATAAATGGAAGTAAGATGTTCTATAATGTATTTTTTATTACCTCTTCATTATTTACAATATTTTATTTTATGTATCATATTTCCATTAAAGGAATATCCACGAAGATTATTAAGGCTAGAATTAGGTTATATCTAGCGATAATAACTACAATTGCTGCTGGATTGTTTGGATTATCACTTAAGGAAATTTTGTTACCTTTAATAACTTACCTTGGTATTGGATTAGCTTGGTTATCCTATTTTGTAGAAAAAATTGAAAGTGAAGTTGAAATACAAGCTCTTAATAAAAACGTAAAAATGTGAATCATATGACTATATAAGAGAAACTAACCACATTTCTAATCGTAATTAACTAGAAGCGATTAGGAGGGGATTCAATGTTCAAACAAATATTATCAAGTGTCATGGTCGGATTGGTAGAGTGGATACCGTTATTCATACTCCAATCTTCATACCTGGTGAATACATACGGGGTGAAGTGATTCTTTATGGTGGCAATAAACCAAGAAGAATAGAAACCGTCACTCATTCTCTTGTTAAGACTTATAATTTTGGAAATGAAAACATTCATTATCCGTTCTTTAGTCATGAGATGGTTGTGGGTAAAGAGATTGGAAAGAACGAAGAGAAGCGTATTGCCTTCGGTTTTGTGCTACCTGAAAACCTTCCTGTACCTCTCTATGAAAAAGAACTATGGGTTAAAACGGATGTAGAGATACCTAAAACATTAGATCCTGAAGATAAAGATTATGTAGAAGTAAAGATGCATCCATTCATGGAACTGTGTATGAGCACATTTCAGGATGAGCTAGGGTTCACCGTGAATTTTCGAGAAGTGCTGATGGACAAACAAATCATAAAAGCGGTTAAGAGAGATTTTGCCTCTATGTTGGATGCAAGACAACACGTATTTTTACAATCGGTAAGATTTAAACCAACAGAACTTTATAAAGAGAAGTATGAAAGACTAGAGATAATCTTTGACGTTACGCCTGATTCCATCGATCTTTATATATATGTGATCTTTAAATCGACCTTTAGTAAACTCAACAGCAATCCTTTCAACTATGTTCTATTGCAGCTGACTAAAGAGATCAGTCATTACCCGAATGAGATAACGAGAAGAATTAAAAGATTCTTAGATGATTTAAAGAAAACAGATATAGCGGACTATGTTTATTAATTGTTTATAGTACTTTGTATTTGTGATTAATAAACTTAAAAGAATAACGTTATCAACATATATGTCGTTGTATATGTTGGTGTTAATAATGATGTTGATATCTAAAAAGTTGTGATACTTTGAAAGCCATTTTGTTTCAGCATTTTTTTTTTCGGTTTAAATCAATTTCGGGCGGCAGCACGACAGACTGATCAGAAAGGAAAACCGTTTTTCTGTCACTCTGTAACGTGTCGCTTCGGTATTAAATCGACCGATAACCACGGTCTGTACGGTTCATCCTTCACCTACACACCGATAGGTTCCTGTTCTATTTGCGGATACCCGCCATACCGAACGAGCCGGAAACCCAAAATAGAAAAGAAATAAAAAAGGAAAAAATGCTACTCGAGTTTGATAGTAGCATCCTTTACTTAAAGTAACGTGGTGCAGTTTTCTAATGAGAATTTGCAATAACAAGATAAACGGTAGTATTAAAGATAATTTGAACGACATTATATATTTAAGATAAACCGAGTGAACGGGGCTTGGTTTATCTTATTTAATATTATTGTAGGGATATTGGGATTTAATGTTAAAATAAATATAATGAAATTCTTTATTCAACTAACGAGGCAGATTACTTGAAGAACACAATTTCTTATTGAAGGAGAATTTATGAATATCAGATTGTTGAAACCATCAGATGCAAGACAATATTGGGGTTTAAGATTAGAGGCTTTAGAACAAAATCCCGAAGCGTTCGCTACAAGTTATGAGGAAGCAATACAAAGAGAAAATCCAATAGATGGTGTAGCTAAAAATTTAACTAACGAAGGAAACTTTACATTTGGGGCGTTCAGTAACGAAGAACTTGTTGGGGTTGTCACTTTACTACAAGAAACCCCTATAAAACTTAGTCACCGAGCAAATATATTGGCAATGTATGTAAGTCCTAAAATGCGTGGCGTTGGTGTAGGTAAAGAACTATTATTGGAAGCGATTGAACAAGCAAAATCAATTAAAGTTATAGAAAAGATTAATTTAACGGTTGTAACATCAAATGAAAGAGCAAAGAAACTTTACGGAAATTTAGGCTTTAAAGTCTTTGGAACTGAAATACAAGCGTTTAAAATTGATGACAAGTATTTCGATGAAGATTATATGGTTTTGTTTTTATAATAAACAAGCTCTTATTAAAGTCAACGGAGGAAATAAGGGAAGAAAATATGAGTAAAAACGCACAGATTTAAAAAATTGTGCGTTTTTGTATGCCATTTATAGTGTTAATTAATTTGTAATTGAAATGCTAAATCCACTGTTATTTAACTTGTGAATTCGCTTTTTCCCTCCCAAAACTGAACCAGTTAGTATTACTGGAGGGAACTACTTAAAACATAAATCAATAAATACTATGTTAAAGCTCTTAAGATTGATATAAGAGTAGAATCTATTAAAGAAATTACAGAAGTAAAGAAAGTAGTGAGTCCGATGAAAGTAGCTACATTTAATGTTTGGAATCATAACGATACATGGGCTTTAAGAAAAGAGATTATTATTCATGAGATTATGAGAATTGATGCAGATATCATTGCTCTTCAGGAATTACCAAATCTTGAAGAACTTGAATATATCTTAAAACAAGTTGGAATAGACCAATACTCTTTTAAGAGTTATCCAGGTGATAAAGAAGGACTCGTCGTTTTATCGAAATATCCCATAGAAGGGGTAATGAGTGAGAATGATGTCTTAAACAATTGTTCAATGAGAGTTATTGTAAGAACAAACGGATTCACAATTGGTTTAACAAATGTCCATCTATACTGGAAAAGTGCTTTTGAAAGAGAAAAAGAAATCGTAGAGGTAGTGAAATGGATCTCGGAAAGTAAAAATACGGACTATGAGTTTCTTTGTGGTGATTTTAATAGTACACCCAATCTATCAAGTATCTATAATTTTTTAGTTGGTGAACTCTCTATCGAATCATATGATACAAGTTGGATAGATCT